>JBLHHE010000426.1:0-3024 GCA_047616465.1 Alphaproteobacteria bacterium | reverse complement strand
ACTGCAGAGGCGTGACATTGATCGGCGTCAAACTGCGTAAGTGACGCGTACAAGCAGTTTTCTGGTCGGTCGACAGTCTCCGGTGATGTTACCTTCCCTAAAGCCCTAAAGCCGGGCCCGGTGTCGAGTTGCAGGATAGGAGGGGATATATTGATGGCTTCGACTAACGGTGGAACTGAGTCAGATTCAGATATTCACGAAAACTATAGGGCCGATCTTATTTTATTTGCGAGAATGGGGGTTTGATCGAAAAGTGTGATGCCCGCGTAATGTCGCACCGGAGGAATGGACAATGATGACACAAGAACCTTCGTCAGCCGCAACCGCCCTGAGGGAGACTGCTGCTTCACATATGGTCACGCAGATCCCGCGGGCCTCTATGGATACGCCTGTAAATATTGTTATCGAGGCACTTCGCGGTCAGAAATTTGAATGCGCGGACACGGTGTTCATCACTGATTCCGAAGACCGTCTCGAAGGAATCGTTCGGATTAACGATCTTTTTGCTGATGGCGAACGCCGCATCGGCGAGATCATGGAACCGGAACACGAGGCCGTCCGGTATGAGGATGATCAGGAGCAGATTGCAGTTCTTGCGATGCGATTAAACATGATCGCCGTGCCGGTCGTGGATGACGATGAGCGGCTGATCGGTGCGGTGCCGCCCGAAGCTCTGTTTAAGATCCTTCGTGCAGAACATATGGAAGACTTGCAAAGGCTGGCCGGCATCGAACCTCACGAAGGACCTGGCGCCGTGTTGGACGCGCCTTTGCGGGATCGGTTTCGCCGCCGTCTTCCCTGGTTGATGTTTGGCTTGCTTGCGTCGTCCGTCATTACCTTCGTCATGACGGGATTCGAAGAGACGTTGGCGGCGAACGTATCCGTCGCCTTTTTCGTGCCCGCGCTTGTCTATATCGCCGGGGCGATTGGAACCCAGGCTGTCTCGGTGGCGGTGCGGGGTTTGTCCACCCACAACGTCTCGATTGGCAAGCTCCTTCGCGACGAACTCGTCATCGGTGTCGCCATTGGCGCCACGCTGGGTACAACCGCGTTTATTGCGGTGTTCGCTATTTTCGAAGACGTGGCGCTGTCATTGGCGGTGGGGCTTGCTGTACTTGGAGGCGGCGCCGTATCGGCGGTTGTCGGTTTCGGCTTACCTTGGGTTTTTCAACGTGTCGGATCGGACCCAGCCCTCGGCAGCGGGCCCATCTGCACGGTCATCCAAGATGTCGCAAGTCTGTCTATCTACTTCATGCTCGTTACCGCTCTGCTCACCTGAACATTTGTTATGGAGATGCCAGAAACTCACCTCAGCCGATCCGTGTGAGAAAAAGAGTGATGGCGAAGCCAGGAATTAGAAGAGCTATGAAGAACAACGACCCCGCCCCATCGACATCGCCGCAAATGGCGGCAGCAGATCCGGCCGGCGGTATTGGCTTCTTCGAAAAATGGCTTTCGGTGTGGGTGGCGCTTTGCATCGTCGCCGGAATAGGGCTCGGCAAAGCCGTGCCCGATATTTTCCAAACTCTCGCCGGCCTGGAATACGCGTCGGTTAATTTCGCCGTGGCGGTTCTGATTTGGGCCATGGTCTATCCGATGATGGTGAATGTTGATTTTGCGAGCATTCGCCATATCGGTGACCGCCCCAAGGGGCTGATCATTACCCTGGTCGTCAACTGGCTGATCAAGCCGTTTACCATGGCGGCGCTGGGGATTCTGTTTTTTGAGATCCTGTTCGCGGATATCATCGCGCCCGAGGACGCGCGCGAATATATCGGCGGGCTTATCCTGCTTGGGGCGGCCCCCTGTACGGCCATGGTGTTCGTCTGGTCGCAACTCACCCGTGGTGACGCCACTTATACGCTGGTGCAGGTCTCGGTGAACGACGTGATCATGATCTTCGCCTACGTGCCGATCGTCGCTTTGCTGCTGGGCGTGACGGATATTTCCGTGCCGTGGGAGACCCTTCTTTTATCGGTTGGGCTCTACGTCGTAATTCCACTTGTTGCGGGGTATGCCACGCGCCAGCGGTTGGTGCGCGGGGTTGGCCAAACAGAAGACAGCGATAGGCGAGTGGCGCATTTTGTGTCTCGCGTCAAACCGTTCTCGGTGATCGGTCTTCTGGCGACGGTGATTTTGCTATTCGGATTTCAGGGAAATATCATCATCGATCAACCCCTGTTGATTGCTTTGATCGCGACACCGCTGCTCATTCAATCCTATGGGATCTTCTTCGTAACCTATGGCGCGGCCTGGCTGTGGCGTGTGCCCTTTAATGTCGCGGCCCCTTGCGCGCTGATCGGGACCTCGAATTTCTTTGAACTCGCCGTTGCCGTTGCCATCAGCGTGTTTGGACTGGACTCCGGCGCCGCCCTTGCAACGGTGGTTGGCGTTCTGGTGGAAGTGCCGGTCATGCTGTCGCTCGTTGCATTCGCCAACCGTACCCGCACGCTGTTTTCGCAGAGCTAATGACCCGGCAAAACTTACGTTTCGGGCACCATGTCGAAGTGAATGCCGACATTGGTCGATACGGCGCCAACTCAAGCTGTCGCGCTGTACATGTCGTTCTAGCTACTCCCAATTTGGCAAAGGCAGAATCTATATCTTTTCCCAGAGTTGTTCCTGGTGTTCGAGCTCTTCGATTTCGTAATCGAGAAAATCCCGCCGGGACACAATGCCGACCAGCTTGCCGTTATCGACAACCGGCAGATGGCGAAACCGTCCGTTTTGCATACGGTGCAGGGCTTTAATCGCGTCGAAGCCCGGGCTGACCGTCTCTGGATCGCGCGACATAACGTCGCTTAACGCGGTCAGATTGGGATCGGAGCCCACCGCCACCACCTTCTTGACTAAATCGGTGCCCGTGAAGATACCGGTTAGGGTGCCATCGTCCGTGACCAAGACGGCATGGATATTTCGCTCGGCCATGCCGCGCGCCGCGTCCAACACCGTTGCGTTGCCGGCGAGCGCGAAAACGTCTTGATAGCTCACGATATCGGGGATGATTTTTCTTACCATGTGATG
>JBLHHE010000425.1:0-3026 GCA_047616465.1 Alphaproteobacteria bacterium | reverse complement strand
GCCGCCATGGGTATCGTCGCCGCAGCAATAGTCCAACAGTCAAAGGGGCCGTAGCTCAGTTGGGAGAGCGCTACAATGGCATTGTAGAGGTCGTCGGTTCGATCCCGTCCGGCTCCACCATTTAAACCCCAGTCAGGCCGAACGGCGTGGCTGGGGTTTTGTTATTCAGTTATTAACTCTAAAAACCGGTGCCGAGACGCCATATTTGTAATACAAACATATAGATATAATATTGCATCGAAATAATCATCGTATTTACGGAATGTTTTTCGTGTTTATAGGCGTTACAAAAATATAATTATTTACGATAACGCTTTCCTATGAAAATTTCTCTTATACAATTCTGTCCCAGACACAAGTAGTGCGCCAGAGAGACTTTCTCTGGGTATGTGTTCTATTAGGGGAACAAGCGCCATGCAGGTAATTGCAGTCACGTCACAGAAGGGCGGCACCGGTAAAACCACGTTGACCGGCCACCTCGCAGTGCAAGCGGAACGGACCGGCATGGGCCCGGTCGTTATGATCGATTGCGACCCCCAAGGGAGCCTTACCAACTGGTGGAACTATCGCCAGGCCGACACGCCGATCCTGGTCCAGACCAGTCTGGCGAAACTTGCCGAAGATTTGGACGCGCTGCGCGACTCGGGCGTGAAGCTGGTCATCATCGATACGCCACCGGCCATAACCTGGACCATCGTCAACGTCATTAAATTGACCGATCTGGTGATTATCCCGGTGCGGCCCAGCCCGCACGATCTGGCGGCGACGGGGTCGACCGTCGACCTTATCGGCGGCCTCGGAAAACCCCTGATCTTCGTGGTCAACAGCGCCAGCCAGCGCGCCCGCATCACCGCCGAGGCGGCGGTCGCCCTGTCCCAGCATGGCGCGGTGGCGCCCAGCATTATCCACCACCGCACCGATTTCGCCGCCAGCATGATCGACGGCCGGACTGTCATGGAGCTGCCGAGGGCGGAACGTTCGACCGACGAAATCGAACGGCTATGGATGTATTTGGAAGGGCGCCTCGAGACGTTAGACGAGGCGCGCCCCCTCGATCCGCAACCGGTCGCGCACGCGGCCCCAAATGAAGACGAAAAACTGCGCGTCGTCGGGGGGATTTCACGATGAGCAAGAGCAGACCGGCTATGTTGTCGAGCGCGCTGTTGGCGCGCAAAGGCGATGCGACGCCCACCGGCTATACCCCGATACGCGCCCAGGAAGTGAACGCCAGCACGGCGAAGACGGGACATCCAGTGTCGACGCCAGTGTCGGTGATTAAGCCGGACTTTACAGCCATCGGCGGTCGCCTCTCGGCCGATAGCGAGCGGGCGCGGGTTTCCGTGCGCCTCGACCCTGACCGCCATCTCAAGCTGAGGCTGACAGCGGCCCATCTTCATAACTCGCTGCAGGACATCATGACCGACGCCCTCGATCGATATCTCGAACAGATCGGGCCGGAAGTACTGCGCAACGATTGCGCCTGCCTGAACTTCAAGAACAGCGCCGAACAGCGCAATTGGCAATCGGATTAAGCAGGGTCTTGGTAGCAATGCGACTTGCCGATAAACAGGACGACATGGCCGAGAGCACGCCGCCGGAGGACGTTACATCTCCGCCGGACAGCAAAGCCGTGATCGTGTACGCCGAAAAGCCGAAGGCGGCACCAGCGGCATCGCTGTCCGCCAGCCTGGTCCTGCGCCGGCACGATAGCTGGGAGGGGATCCAGGTAGAGCAGATCGAACCACGGGCGACACCAAAAGCACCGGATGTTTCGGAAACGCGCGTTCGCGCGCCGGTGCAAGAGGCGATGCCGAACGCGCCGGAAATTACCGACGAACCCATCGGCGTGCGGGCACAACAGGCTATTCTCGAAAAAGCGTTCGAGGCATTGGAACCCGTCGAGGCGACAGCGCCAATCGAGCGTTCTGAATTTCAAAGCGCGCGCGATTCAGCCGCCGGTTGGAGAATACGCCGCGGCCGCTCTTCCAACTATTGGGAGCGCGTCATTAAAGACGTGTCGATCTTTACGATCTTCTTTGCCGTTCTGGTGCTGGTGATCCTGCAGGCCATGTAGCTGCGCGGAGGGCACCTACCCCCCATCGCGCAAACGTGGCCGCAAAAAGGGCTTGGCTAAAAAAAGCCAAGCCCTTGTTCTTTTTGCCTGCCGTGAATTAGCGCAGTATCAGGTGACCTCGGCGTCGTCTTCGGTCTCATCCAGCAATGTACCAACCAATTCTTCCACAAGATCAGTGGTTTCGTCAGCCGGTGGTGTCGTGGTCTCTTCGATGATATCGCTGAGCAAGCTCGCTACCGGATCCTCAACCACCGGATCTGGGGTCGTACCAGCCTCGGCTGTCTCGTCCGCCGGCAGCTCCTCATCGCCTATTGGCGCGGGATCCTCGGCTGAATTTGTCTCCTCTACAACATCAGTTGCGGCGGTGGGGGTGTCCCCACGAGCGATCTGCGATACCAGCCAGCCGAAATTGTAGTTCCCGTGCAGCGCCGCTAGTGAGCGCGCCTCATGGGCGGGCGATTGGCCGGATTTGCCGGGACCTGCGGTCTCTTCGGCCTCTTCGGCCGCCGCAACGGCGTTCGTGGTGTCGGTCGCCGCCGCCGGTTCTACTTCCGCCGCCGGCTGGAACTGCTGCCCTCGGCCTTGGGCATTAGCGGCCTGATCGGGCCGCGATCCGTGGCCGAGACTAGTCGGCGAAAAGTGATTGTTAATTTGCATGGCGTACCTCGCGCGATGGTTACATGAGCCGGGGGTGCTCATGGGGTGGATTCAATAATGTTCGAAGCGGCAATCCCTTCGCCGACCTCTACCTCTACCTCTACATACGCAAAGCCCGTGCCACGCTACCTTTCCGGACGAGGTGAGCGGTAACCCATTAACCAAACTAGATCTTTTCTTATTTCCGCGCAGGGTCCAGGGAGACGGCAAGGCCAAAAGTGATCCGCTTTACACTCTGTGCCCGGCAATTATTGCCGCCGGCCATCAGGCGGGTTTGCCGGGAACGATCCGGGCG
>JBLHHE010000424.1:0-3027 GCA_047616465.1 Alphaproteobacteria bacterium | reverse complement strand
GCATCGACGTTCTGCTGCGCGAAGGGTCGGTGTGCGGTATTCCCCAACATCCCACCTCGTGTTCGGCGGCAACCACAAACGTCGCCGATCGGGTGTCGAACCCCACCCAGGCGGCGATGGCGGAAATTGCCGACGGGCTGGGCCTGGCCGAGTGCGGCGGCATCATGACGCCGGGCCTCGGCGTTATTTCGGGCACCGATCCGGCCAATGGCAAACCCTATGTGAACCAGGTGATGCTGGCCTTTACCGGCGGGGCGGGCGGCCCCAACGCCGATTGCTGGCAGACTATCTGCCATGTGGGTAATGGCGGGCTGTGCTACTACGACAGCATCGAACTGGATGAGTTACGCCACCCGATCTATGTGCATACGCGCCAGTTTGCCGCCGATAGCGAAGGCGCCGGGCGGTTTTGCGGCGCCCGCTCGGCCTACAGCGAATATGGACCGATCCGCGGCAATATGGACGTGGCCTATGTTAGCGACGGCGCGATCAATGCCGCCAAGGGGGTGCGCGGTGGCGCGAACGGCACGCCGTCGGGCCAGTACAAGCTTTCGCGCAATGGCGACCGGATCGATCTGGCAAATGTCGGCGTGGTGCGGCTGGAGACCGGCGAGCGCATCGTCTCCATGACCACGGGTGGTGGCGGCTACGGCGCGCCGACCGAGCGCGACCCGGAAATGGTCCGCCGCGACGTGGCTGAAGGCTATGTCAGTTCCGAGCGCGCGCAATCGGTATATGGGGTGGTCCTCGACGGTTCCGGCAGTGTCGATCTTGCTGCGACCACCGCATTGCGGGCGCAATGACCGTTGAGGCGAGCGGCGGGGGCGTCCAGCTTGCCCTGATGAGCAATCGCCTTGATGGCATCGTGCGCAAGATGGCGAACACATTGTTGCGTACGGGGCGCTCGGGCGTGCTCGCGATGGCGCGCGATTTTTCCTGCTGCATCGTCACCGCCGAGGACGAATTACTGGCGGCGGCGGAAAGCCTGCCGATCCATGTGCTGTCCGGTCCCGATCTGATGGCCAAATCGATGAAGGAGGTGCATCCGAATTTCCAGCGTGGCGATGCGTTTTTGCATAATTCGCCTTATCACGGCTGTTCCCACCCCGCCGACCACACCATTCTGGTGCCGGTGATCGACGATGACGGCGTCCACCGCTTCACGGTGCAGGCTAAGGCCCACCAGGCCGATATCGGCAACTCGATCCCGACCACCTATTACGGCGGCGCGCGCGATGTCTATGAAGAGGGCGCGCTGATCTTTCCCGCCGTGCAGGTGCAGCGCGGCTACGAGAATATCGAAGACATTATCCGCATGTGCCGGTTGCGCATTCGGGTGCCCGACCAATGGTGGGGCGATTATCTGGCGATGATGGGCGCGGCGCGTATTGGCGAGCGGGAAATTTTAGCCCTCGGCAACGAGATCGGCTGGGACGCGCTGGAAGCCTTCGTGCGCGACTGGTTCGATTATGGCGAGCGGCGCATGGATCAGGCGATCCGCGCCATACCGTCGGGGACGGCGGAGCATGAGAGCATCCACGACGCGTTCCCGGGTACCCCGGAGGAAGGCATTCCGATCCGTAGCGTCGTCACCGTCGATGGGGGCGCGGGCCGGGTCGGCGTCGATTTGCGCGATAATCCCGATTGCCTGCCCTGCGGGTTGAACCTGTCGGAAGCCTGCGCGCGCACCGCGGCGATGGTTGGGGTTTTTAATTCGATCGATCATACGGTGCCGAAGAATGCCGGCGCGTTCCGCCGCCTCGATATCCATCTGCGCGAGGGGTGCATCGTCGGCATTCCCAAGCATCCGACGAGTTGTTCGGTGGCGACCACCAATGTCGCCGACAGGGTAGCCAACGGGGTCCAGGCGGCGATGGCGCAACTGGCCGATGGGGTTGGCATGGCCGAATGCGGCGCTATCAATCCGCCGGCATCGGGTGTTGTATCGGGGCTCGATCCGCACACCGGCAAGCCCTTCGTCAACCAGATTTTTCTCGGCAAGACCTGTGGCGCTGCTTCGCCGCTGGCCGATGCGTGGCAGACAATTTCCCATGTGGGCAATGGCGGCATGTGCTTCATGGATTCGGTCGAGATGGATGAGCTGCGCCATCCGCTTTACGTCCACGAACGCGGCTTTGTTGCCGATACCGAAGGCGCCGGCCGCTTCTGCGGTTCGCGCACATTCCATGCCGTCTACGGCCCGCGCGGCGGTGGGTCGATGGACGTAATCTATAACAGCGACGGTAATGTGAACGGCCCCAAGGGGGTGCGCGGCGGCGGTGGCGGCGCGCGGGCGCATCAACATAAGCTCGATAGCGCGGGCGTCGAAGTGGCGGTTCCCAATTGCGGCCGGGTGACCCTCAACGACGGCGAGATGATCGTCTCGTATTCGTGCGGTGGTGGCGGCTATGGCCTGCCCACCGAGCGCGATCCTGAAATCGTATGCCGCGACGTGCGCGAGGGTTTTGTCAGTGTCGAGCGGGCGCGCGATGTCTACGGGGTAGTGATCGACGATGATGGCGACGTGGTCTACGCTGAAACCGAGGCGCTACGCGCCACCGCGGTACAACAAGAGGGGACAGCATGACGCGCGACGTTCCGGTTAGCGGAATCTGCGATGGGAAATTCGCCGCCGTCGAAGAGGCGTTCCGCCGCAACATGGCCGAGGGCGACCCGGTGTGCGGTGAGGAAGTCGGTGCTTGCGTTTCCATCACCGTTGAGGGCGAGACCGTTGTCGATTTATGGGGCGGCTACCGCGACGCCGCCCGCGCCGAACTGTGGCAGCCCGATACCATCACCTGCATGATGTCGGTCACCAAGGCCTGCGCCTCGATCTGCCTGCTCACCCTGGTCGACCGAGGCGAGGTCGATCTGGAGCAGCGGGTTGCCCATTACTGGCCGGAATTCGGCCAAAACGGTAAAGAGACCATGACCGTGCGCACGCTGATTTCGCACCAATCCGGCGTGATTTACGCCGATGCCGCGCCAGCCGGGTCGTTATGGCAGGAGGGTGTGGTCGAGCGCGCG
>JBLHHE010000423.1:0-3035 GCA_047616465.1 Alphaproteobacteria bacterium | reverse complement strand
TGGGCGCGGCATCGTTTGCTGTTTGGATCCTGATTTTAGCCCTCGTCGCGGCGATTTAGAGCGGTATCAGGCCGCTGCCTCAAGGCGGTAAACGCGCAATGCCGTGTCGTGATACAGCTGGGCTTTCTCGGCGTCCGAATAGCCAACGGTCATCCGTTTGAACGAATTCCACAGCACGGCATAACTGCAACTCAGCTTATCGACGGGAAAGTTCGATTCGAAGAGACAGCGCTCGACGCCGAACTGCTCGATTGTGTACTCGTACCAGGCCCGCGTCGCCTCCATCAGCTCTTCGCTGGTCGGCGGTTTGGGCTTTTCATGCCAGCCGTACCCATTGATTTCCATATTCAGGCCGCCGATCTTGGCCACCACGTTCGGGCATGTCGCCAATTCGGCGATGTCGGTCTTCCAGGTGGAAAAAATTGCCTCGCGCTGACCCGCATAGGGCCCGACGCCCAGCGGCCCGCCGAGATGATTGAGGATAATCGTCGTATCGGGAAAGGCGCGGGCCAAATCGGTCAGCTCGGCGATTTGGGTATGATAGAGCCAGGCTTCAAAGCTGAGGCCGAACCGCGCCAAATGGGCGAATCCGGCCCGGTAGGTATCGTCGACCAACAGATGGGGCGGCCGTTTGACGCGAACGACCGGCACGTCGTCGCTGGCGTCCCACGGCACGCTGTGGCGAATGCCGCGAAAGCGCCCGCCGCCGGCGGCGATATGCGCTTCCAGCACCGGCACCACATCGTCGCCGAGCATAAGATCGGCGTGGCCGATAATACCGGCGGCAACCCGGGTGGGGCCATATTGACCGGTCTCGCTCATGGCGGCGATGGCATCGACGAACTCGGTCTCGCCGACCGGCCGCAACGCCTCTGGCCCGTCGGTCTTGTATTTTGCGCCGCACTCGATGAAGACCGTCGAGACAATGTTATGGCCGCTATTGGTGTCGGCCAGAAGATCGTCGAGCAGATAGCGCGGCTCGGGCTGGCCTTCGCGAGCCTGCCACAAATGATGGTGCGGATCGCAAATTGGCAAGTCCGGCTCGAGCGCCTCTTCCACCGTCAGCGCAAGCCAGTCATCGTTCGTGCCCATGTCGAGATCCTCCAATGGCAACATCGTTATTTCGGCTCAGTAAAGCACGGACTTCAAAACACCGACACCATAAATGGTGAGACATATGCTTCAGGCGGCGTTCCTCCGTTTGCCCTCGCCCCATCGAGGTTGCTAGTGTCGCCGTGAATTTGAGATTATCTGGGTAATATCCGCCAAGAGATCGCCGGGAGAACGCCATGTCCTATGCCGCAATATCCGTATCCGAAATGGCGCCCGCGTGCGGCGCCATCATCGAAGGGGTCGATCTGTCAGGCGAGCTGACCAACCAGCAGTTCGACGAAATTCACACCGCCCTGCTCGACCGCACCGTGATCGTCTTTCGCGGCCAGGACATTACGGAAGCGCAGCAAATCGCCTTCACACGGCGCTTCGGCGATCTCCAATCGTCTGCGGTGTCCGGCTTCGAGAAGAACGCGGCCCATGCGGAAATCGACGTGCTGGAATATGACGCCGACAATCCGCCCCACGTCACCGCCGAGCTGTGGCACACCGACTTCGCCGGCATGGAGGTCCCCTCTCTGGGCACGTCGCTGTACGCCCGCGACATTCCGCCCCGCGGCGGCGATACGATTTGGGTCAATTCCATCGCCGCCTATGAGGCTCTGTCGGCGCGGATGAAGGCGCATATCGACGGGCTGTGGGCCTATAACGACCGCTTCCAGGCTTACGACGAACATGTCCGCCCCGAGCTTTGGGATAAGGACTACCAAGCCCAACTCCGGGACTTGAAGGGGACCTACAGGCCGGCCCTGCATCCCGTGGTGCGCACCCACCCGGTGAGCGGCAAGCGCGGCCTGTTCGTCAATGAATCCATGACCAACCTGATCAAGGACATGGACCGGCGCGAAGGCGATTACCTGTTGCGCTACCTGTTCGACCACCTAAAGACGCCGGAATTCCAGTACCGCCATAAATGGCGCCAAGGCGATCTGGCGGTCTGGGACAACCGGCTGAGCCTGCACTACGCGCTGTTCGACTACACCGGGCACCGCCTGATGCACCGCGTCGTCATCGCCGGCGACAAACCGGCTTGAGAGGTTAAGGGAATGCCCGGCACACAATCCGATATCGCTGAACTCGAAGCCCTCGAAGACCAGCGCTATGCCGCCATGTTGGCCGCCGATATTAGGACCCTCGAAGAGTTACTCCACGAGGATCTGATTTACGCGCACTCGACCGGCGGCATGGATACCAAGGAGATGTATCTGGCGGCGCTGCGCGACAAGGTAAGCGTCTACAAGTCGGTTGTCCGCGACGAGCAGACAGTGCGGGTGACAGGCGATATCGGACTGGTTTTTCACCACGCGCAGATCGATGCCGAGCATAAAGGGGCCGAGCTACATCTCGACAACAGACTGCTTGCCGTCTGGTTGCGCAACAACGGCGTATGGCGCCTTTTGGCAATACAGTCCGGCGCGATTCCCCCACAGATCACCTGAGCTTGCGCCCAACTGCGGACATCGAGTGATTTCACGACCGGAATCGGGGGTGGTTCCAACCCGCCTGCATGTCATTTGGCGGGCCCCCTCTTCCACAACTGTATGATCCTTCGGCCCAGGCTAAAAGCGACGTTCTCAGCGGGGCTCCGGCTAAAAGTTATCCCCATCACAATTGCGGCATATCAATTCCCTTATGGGGGAATGGGGCGCACGATAAATTCATGCTGTGTTTCGCACGACCAGAAGGGTCTGCTGGTGGCTAGAAGAGCCTTTGTTTATTTAACTCCGAATGGAGATTTTTAGACCAAACAACATGGGGTGAGGAGAAATGGCTATTATAGTTTTCTAGCCTTTCACCGCCATTCAAATTCGTCCAAAACCGTTCTTAACCTATTGTAAAATAAAATATATTTTCGTTCAGGCCTTTACACCGCCGTTCGCCGCAATTAGGTGTCGCCCGTTAGCTGTGCGTTAGCTGTGCGT
>JBLHHE010000422.1:0-3036 GCA_047616465.1 Alphaproteobacteria bacterium | reverse complement strand
CCGCTGCGGTGTCGTTGACGTGGGAGATCACGCCGGTTTCATAACAGGAGCGGGCGTCGCCGATACGCGCGCTGGCGGTGGCGACCGTGGCGGCCGCAATGCCAAGGCTTTCGAGGTCCGGTAGGCGGCTGACCAGGTCCGAGCCGGCGTCGTTGAACACGGCGGCCAGCACCTTGGGGCGGTTGCCCCAGGTCGGCGATGTTGCCAGAACCTCGCCGTGGGAGGCGGTAATCACAACCGCGTCCTCATCCTCGTCTTGAACAAGAGACACAGAGTCGCACCCCCGCACGATCGGTCCCTCGGCGCCGTCGCGGATTATAAAGCGCGCTTCTTCGTAGACCGGGAGATCGCCGGAACCCCCGGGGGCGGCGCGCATGGCTATGGCGCAATCCATCGCCTTCTGTCCCGGGGTGCAACCGGCCTTTGCGGCGGTGTCGTTGACGAAGCTAATGACGCCGTCATTCGCCAGGCTCGCGCCGTTGCCGATGATCGCGCTGCGGTAGTCGATGGTCGCCGCGGCGATGCCGAGGTCTTCCAAATAGGCCAGCGAGCCGATCCCGGCCGCGTCGAGGCCAACCCCGGCGTCGTGCAGGATCACGCCGCGAACGCCGGCGCGGGCCGCCAAGTAGCCGGCGTAAACCCCGCCATGGGATGCCGCGATGACCGCCTTGCCGGCCGCCCCGGCGTCGAGCTTGGTAACGGTGTCGATGATGAGGATGTCGTCGTCGGACATAGGTCCCTCTATGCAGCTGGCCGGTTGGGGCGGCTGAGCAGGCCACGGGCGATAATGCCGGCCTGAATTTCGGCCGCCCCTTCGAAAATGTTCAAGATACGCGCATCGCACAGCACCCGCGACATGACGAACTCTTCCGCGTAGCCGTTGCCGCCGTGGATTTGCACGCCGTTGTCGGCGTTCGACCAGGCGACCCGGGCGGCCAGCAGCTTGGCCATGCCGGCCTCGATGTCGCAACGCTGACCGGCATCGCGCTGGCGCGCGGAGTAATGGGTCAGCTGGCGGGCGATCATGGTTTCCACCGCCATCCAGCCGATTTTGCCGCCGACCCGGGCGAAATCGAGGATCGGGCGGCTGAACTGAGACCTGTCGTTGGCGTATCCCATCGCCAGTTCCAGCGCGTTCTGCGCCACACCAACCGCCCGCGCGGCGGTTTGGATGCGGGCGGTCTCGAAGCTCGACATGAGCTGCTTGAAGCCATCGCCCTCGGCGCCGCCGAGCAGGGCGTCGCCGGGAACCTCGAAACCATCGAAGGCGATCTCATATTCCTTCATCCCGCGATAGCCGAGCACGCGGATTTCGCTGCCGCTCATGCCCGGCGCGGGGAAGGGGTCATCGACGGTGCCGCGCGGTTTTTCGGCCAGGAACATGCTCAAGCCGCGATAGCCGGTCTCGTCGGGATTGGTGCGCACCATCAGCGTCATCAGGTCCGAGCGTGCGCCGTGGGTAATCCATATCTTGTTGCCGGTGACCCGGTAGCCGGAGCCGTTGCGCTCGGCGCGGGTGCGGATGCGGGCCAGGTCAGAGCCGTGGTTGGGTTCGGTGAACACCGCAGTCGGCAGAATCGCACCCGAGGCGATGGGCGCCAGATAGCGCTGCTTCTGGGCGTCGGTGCCGTTGACCCGGATCAGCTCGGCGGCGATCTCCGAGCGCGTACCCAGGGAGCCGACGCCGATATAGCCGCGCGATAATTCCTCGGTGACGACGCACATGGCGGTTTTGTCGAGGCCGAGCCCGCCATCTTCTTCAGGTACGGTCAGGCCGAAGACGCCCAATTCGCCCATTTCCTCGATGATTTCCAGCGGTATCAAATCGTCGGCGATATGCCAGGCCTGGGCGGCGGGCGCCACACGCTCATCGGAAAAGCGGGCGAACTGCTCGCGGATCATGGAATGGGTCTCGTCGAGGCCGAGATTGCCGAAACTGCCAGTGCCGCGCCGTTCGCTCACGATGTGGGCAATTTGTTGCCGGATGGCGATGGTGTCGCCGCGCGCCATAAGTTGGCGCACCGCCGGCGTATCGAGAGCCGGCGCGTCGTCGATGCCAAGATCGCCGGGCCGGGCGAACTCGTCCTGGCTCATGGTGATGCCGTGGCGCAACTGTTTGAGATAGGCGCCAAAGCCGCATTGCAGGATCAAACTTTCTAAATCGCCGAGGGCGCCATTGGTCTGCAGCCGTTCGGCCCAGCCCAGCAATTGCGTCAGCGCGGTAACATAGGTCGCCATCCAGGCGTA
Organism: Alphaproteobacteria bacterium; assembly: GCA_047616465.1. Classification (GTDB taxonomy): domain Bacteria; phylum Pseudomonadota; class Alphaproteobacteria; order UBA6615; family UBA6615; genus JABDJY01. The sequence goes on along the minus strand of JBLHHE010000422.1, from coordinate 789 downwards.
GCCGTGCAGGGCGTACTGATGGGTGGTCAGGCGATCGGCTTCGACCGGCCCGCCGGGCGCGGCCAGGGCCGTCGCTGCCATATTGAGCGTGTCCAAATGGCTCTGCGCGGCGTCCAGCGCTTCGCGGCACAGGTTTAGCGCGGTGCCGGCATCGAGCGGCGATAGGGAGGGGCTGATATCGTCCATGGTTTAATCCTAGCCGAATTGGGCGGTTGCCGTCATCGCCACGGTGGCGTCATTGCGCACCGCTTGTAGCTCCGCCGAGCCGCCATCGCCGGGCTGGCCGACCAGGTGGAAGGGCCAAGGCTCGAATACCGGCGCCCGGCCGCGGAAGCTGAACTGGGTCATCGGGGTTTCGACGTTGGCGCGGGCCAATTCGGCCAGCAGCAGCGCGGTGAGGGGACCGTGCACGATGAGGCCGGGATAGCCCTCTTCGTTAAGGGCATAGTCGCGGTCGTAGTGGATGCGGTGGCTGTTAAAGCTCAGCGCCGAATAGCGGAACAGGAGTACCGGATCGGCCTTGAACGTGCGGTGCCAGGCGTCTTCGGGTGGCGTAAAGGCGTCGGGTCCGGGCGCTGGCGTGGCGCCGCCACCGGCGATGTAGACGATATCCTGGGTGTCTTCGAGGCACAGCGTGCCGGCCTGTTCGATGCGGTAATGGGCGCTCGCCAGCACCATGCGGCCATTGCGGCCCTCTTTTTCATCGAGGCGGGTGATGGTTCCCGTGCGGGTCGCCGCCTGTCCGACCAAGAGGGGCGAATGGAACACGATCTGCTCGCCGGCGAACAT
>JBLHHE010000421.1:0-3039 GCA_047616465.1 Alphaproteobacteria bacterium | reverse complement strand
TGGTATGGCGGCGAAAAGACCCGATTGCGACGCGCCGCGCGCTGTTCACGCGCCCCACCCTGGTCCCGTCCCTGGCCATAGCAGTGCTGTTCGCACTGTCTTCCATCGCCTTCGTCACAGCCATCACCACCACCAGCGTCGCCAACACGCTCTTCCTGATTACCGTGGCGCCCCTGTTTGCCGCCGCGTTCGCCCGGGTGTTTCTCGGCGAGCCGGTGGCGCCCCGCACGATCGCCGCCATCGTCGTCACCATCGCCGGCATGGCGATCATTTTCGGCGACGGGCTGGCCCGCGGTAATCTGTGGGGCAACGTTGCCGCCGTCGCCGCCGCCGCCTGCTGGGCCGGATCGCTGGTTATCTTGCGCCACTCGCCGCAAACCAATGCGGGACTGGCAATCGCCGGCGGCGGATATCTGATTGCCGCTATCGCCCTGGCCATGGCCCCTACCCTGCTGCTGGCGCCGGCCGATGCCCTGTGGCTTGGGCTGCTGGGTCTGATCGTGCTGCCAATTTCGTTCGGCCTGATCAGCCTCGGCCCGCGCTATCTGCCGGCGTCGGAAGTCAGCCTGATCGTGCTGCTCGAGGCGGTGATCGGCCCGCTTTGGGCCTGGGCCTTTATCAGCCAGCTCCCCACCATGGCCAGCCTCGCCGGCGGCGCACTGATTATCGCCACGCTGGCGGTGTATTTTTACGTAAGTGGGGCTCGCAACAACGGCGGCAACTGACAGGGGGCCTACCACCGTCGATAGATTTAGCGGCATCCCGACGAAATTATCATCAATATCTGGCGTTAGTCCGCCCGCCGCCAACCTTTAGAGCGTTGCCGCCGGCAAGGGCGGCTGACCCAGAATCATGTCGGAGGCCTTTTCGGCGATCATAATCGTCGAGGCGTTGGTGTTGGCCGACGGCATGGTGGGCATCACCGAGGCATCGACGACGCGCAGACCCTCGATGCCGTGCACCTTCAGCTCGTCGTCGACGACGCTGTTGCGCTCGGCCGCGGGGCCCATGCGGCAGGTGCCCATCAGGTGGAAAACGGTGGTGCCGTAACGCCGGGCAAAGTCGAGAAGTTCATCGTCGCTTTGCACCGCGTCGCCCGGCACCGCCTCGCGATCGAAATAGCGTGCAAGCTCGGGCGTTCGCAGCAGCTGCCGTTGCAGGCGAAGGCCGGCGACCGTGACCTGCCGGTCGTATTCGTGCGACAGATAGTTGGGCTGGATCGCCGGATTGTCGCCGGCATCGGCCGTGCGGGCGCGCACAAAGCCTCTACTCAGCGGGCGCATGGGAAAGATCGCGGCGGTCATTCCCGGATAGTCGTCGAGCTGCGCGATCTTGCCATCCTTGTAGCTTGCCGGCGTGAAAATGAGTTGCAGATCGGGCAGGTCCATTGTCGCGTGGGATTTCCAGAAGACGAAGACCTGGCTCGGCGTCATGGCGAGCAGGCCTTTGCGGCGCAGGGCATAGTTGACGACTTCGGCGACCAGCGAGAGGCCGCGGGCGCGCTCGTTCAGGGTACGCCCGTTCTTGACCTGGGCGGCCATTCGAACGCCGTAATGGTCTGACAGATTTTCGCCCACCGCCGGCAGATCGTGCACCACGGGCACGCCGATCTCCTGCAGCAGCGCGGCCGGGCCGACGCCGGAAATCTGTAGAAGTTGCGGCGAGCCGACGGAGCCGCTCGACAGCACGATCTCGCGCCGCGCCCGGATCTCGACCTCGCGGCCGTCCTGGCGGTAGCGCACGCCGACAGCGCGTTTGCCCTCGAACAGGATGCGTTGGGCGTGGGCGTCGGTGCGGATGTCGAGATTGGGCCGATGCTTGACCGGGTGCAGGAAAGCGCGCGCCGTGCTGACCCGGCGTCCCTTGTTGACGGCGCGCTGAAAATAGCCGACGCCCGCCTGCGCGGCGCCGTTATAGTCGGCATTGCGCGGGATACCCATGCCGACGGCGCCGTCGATGAAGGCGTCGCAGATCGGGTCGGGCTGGTCGATGTCGGTGACGGTCAGCTCGCCGTCATAGCCGTGAAACCCCTCGTCGGCCGGGCCTATGCGGCGCTCGCTGCGCTTGAAATAGGGCAGCACGTCGGCATAGCCCCAGCCGCGATTGCCCTGCTGCGCCCAGGTGTCGAAGTCCATCCGCTGGCCGCGATTGTAGACATGGCCGTTGATCGAGCTGGAGCCGCCCAGCGTCTTGCCGCGCGGCGCATAGACCCGGCGTCCGGCGGTGCCTTCGCTCGGCTCGGACTCGTAGAGCCAGTTCACCTTCGGGTTCGTCAGCGTCTTCATGAAGCCGGCCGGGATGTGGATCCACGGGTTGCGATCCGGCGGCCCGGCCTCGAGCAGGCAGACGGTCGCGCCGCCGCCCGATAGACGATTGGCCAGAATCGACCCCGCCGATCCGGCGCCGATGATTATGTAATCGAACTCGTCTGCCATACCTCTAACGTCCCTGAAACTAATGCTAAAGCGCCGCGACCTTCGGCGAATGCCCGCCTCGGGCGCCGCCCTTGGCGATGCCCGGCGGGAAGGCAGCGTCTATTTGGGCGACCTGTTCCGGGGTGAGGCGAATATCGGCGGCGCCCAGATTCTCGTGCAAATGCTCGTGTGTGCGAGATCCTGGGATCGGAATGACGTCGTCGCCCTTGGCCAGCAGCCAGGCGAGCGAGAGCTGGCTGGGCGACGCCCCCACGTCCGTGCCCAACGCGGTGAGCTGGTCGAGCAAGGCCAGATTGTGATCGAACGCGTCCTCTTGGAAGCGCTCGTTGCTGAGCCGCCAGGCGTCGCCCGCCGGCACGTCGGCGCGGCTGCGCACGCCGCCGCCGAAAAAGGCGTAGGCGAGCGGCCCGTAGGCGACAAAGGCGATGCCGAGCTCGCGACACACCGGTATCAGCTCAGTCTCCGGCTCGCGAGTGAACAGCGAATATTCGGTCTGCAGCGCCGCCATCGGATGGGTTTCGTGCGCCCGGCGCAACTGATCGGCCGTCGCATTGCAGATGCCGAGCGTGCGCACCTTGCCGGCACTGACCAGGTCGGCCATCGC
>JBLHHE010000420.1:0-3044 GCA_047616465.1 Alphaproteobacteria bacterium | reverse complement strand
GACTACCCTCGGTGAGCCAGGTAAACTCTTCCGGCTTGGAAAAGGTGAACCGCAGCCCCAGCATGCCAGGCTGGTTGTTCCAATCGTCGAGGAGGGTTCGGCTTGCCGGGTCGCCAAGGGACAGCCGGCCGAGCACGGCGAGGCGGTCGGGATGTTGTTGTGCGGCTTCCAGCGCCAAATCGTTGGTATCGCCCATCCACATGGGCGGTACGATGACGGCGCGGTCGACCCCAGCGTCGTCCATTTCCTGCAGCACGTCGTTTGCGGTGTAGGCGGGAATCTGCCGATGCCAGGGATTGGGCGTTCCGGCGTTCCAGAGATGAACTTGAGAATCGGTGATTAGCATGGCGTCGCTCTCCTCGGCGCCCGGCAATAATGCGGTGGCGTCCGGTTAGTTTAATTCCGCGCGCAATTTTTGCCTTAGAACGTCGATGGGGACAAGCTTACCCTCGATATCCAGATGCCAGAAGGTCCAGCCGTTACAGGCGTCCGCGCCTTGCACGGCGGCGCCGATTTTATGGATCGAGCCGCGGTTCTCCGACGAGATAATCGTACCGTCGGCGGTCACCTTGGCGGCATAGCGCCGGCGCGGGCCATACAGAACCTCGCCGGGCCGCAACAGGCCACGTTCGATCAGCCAGCCGAAAGGAATGCGCGGTTGGTCACGCTTGGTCGGTGTTTCCAGCAGGGATTTTTCTTCGATCGGGCGAACCCGTGACAGCCGTTCTTCGGCGGCGTCGATATATTCCTGTTCCCGTTCGATGCCGATGAAGTCGCGTTGCAGCTGCTTGGCGACGGCGCCCGTGGTGCCGGTGCCGAAAAACGGATCGAGGATCACATCGCCGATTTTCGTCGATGCCATGATGACCCGGTGCAATAACGCTTCGGGCTTTTGGGTCGGATGGGCTTTTCGTCCGTCGTCGCCCTTCAGCCGCTCGCCGCCATTGCAGATCGGCAGCAGCCAGTCGCTGCGCATCTGGATGTCGTCGTTCAGCGCCTTCATGGAATCGTAGTTGAAGGTGTATTTCGACTTTTCCGAATGGGCGCACCAAATTAGCGTTTCGTGGGCGTTGGTGAAGCGCCGGCCGCGAAAGTTCGGCATTGGATTGGTCTTGCGCCAGATAACGTCGTTCAGCATCCAGAAATCGAGATCCTGGAGAATGCTGCCGACGCGGAAAATATTGTGGTAGCTGCCGATGACCCACAGGGTGCCGTTCGGCTTCAAGACGCGCCGGGCGGCGCTCAACCAGTCGCGGGTAAAATTGTCATAAGTGGCGAGGCTGCTGAACTTGTCCCAGTTCTCGTCGACACCATCGACGCGGCTATTATCGGGACGCACCAACTCGCCTGCGAGCTGCAGGTTATAAGGCGGGTCGGCGAACACGGCGTCGACACACGCCTCGGGCAGAGCCAACATATGCTCAACACAGTCGCCTTTGAAAATGACGTTACGCGGTGCCGCTTTTTCCGCGCGCTCTCGGCCAGGGGAACGCATAGCGGCGGACGATGTAGAAGTCAGGAATCCAGGTCAACCAAAAAAATGAGTCAATCGCCGATATTGTGTTTTGAATCAGCGCTTTATCGATATGTAGCGGTCGCCTGGAGAAGTTTTTTGATAGGCGCGAAGCTTTTACGGTGGTGGCGGGTCGGCCCCAGGGTGGCCAGGGCTTCCTGGTGCTGGCGGGTTCCGTAGCCGGCATTGCGCTCCCAGCTAAATCCGGGGCACTCCTGGGCGAGCTCGGCCATATGCCGGTCACGGCTAACTTTTGCATAGATCGAGGCGGCGGCGATGGATAGCACCAGGCTGTCGCCGCTGACGATTGCTTCGGCGGGCACCGGCAGATCCGGAACCCGGTTGCCGTCGACCAGGATATAGCTCGGTGTGACCGGTAGGGCGGCGACGGCGCGCTGCATGGCCAGCATGGTCGCGCCGAGGATATTCAATGCGTCGATTTCCTCGACAACGGCGCGGCCCAGCGCCAGCCATGCGTCTCCCTTGTTGCAGGCGTCTAGCAGCGCGTCGAAGTATCGCTCGCGGTTACGTTTGCTGATGGCCTTGGAATCGTCGAGACCGGCGAGGCCGGGTGCTGCTGCGGCGCGGGGGCTTAGAATCGCCGCCGCGGCAAACACCGGCCCGGCCCAGCATCCCCGGCCGACTTCATCGACCCCGGCAACGTGGCCGCCGGCGGCGGCCTCTCGTGTGTAGTCCGGCACGTCAGTCGTTGGCGCTTCGTTTGGTCCGCTTATCTTCGATCCGCGGTTGGATTTCCGGATCAACGGGCGCGCGATCAGGTCTGATGCGGCGGCGGACCATGCCTGCGCCATTGCGGGCGAGGCGGGCGACCATTGCGCCGCCGCCGATAATGCGGTCGGCCTCGCGGCCGAAGGCAATGCGGAAGACATAGCGGACCGAGACCCGCTGGAACGTGGCAACGCGGTGCAGGCGCCGCACCGCGCCCATCCATAGGGGCGACACCGCCAGCGATAAGGCGGTGACCGTGATGATGATACGAAATTCGTCGATCTCGATGACGCCGCGATTAAGGCCGACGCTGCCCAGTAGAAACGAGAATTCGCCGACTTGCGATAACACCAACGCCGTCAACAGGGCCTGCGCCCAGGGCAGGCGGAGCGCAGAGAACACCGCTAGATTGACCAAGGTCTTACCGACGGTGGCGATCAACAGCATGGCCACGACCAAACCAAAATTGGCCCACACCAGGGAGAAGTCGATCAACAGTCCGATGGACAGGAAAAAAACCATCATAAGGATGCTTTGGATTGGCTTCACCATGTCGAGCATGCCAACACGCAAGTTGCTGTTACCGATGGTCAGTCCTGCGAGGAAGGCGCCGTAAGCGGGCGACAGGCCAAGCAGACCCGATATTGTCGCCGCGCCGAAGCAGCAGACGAGGCCGAGTAACGGTGTCAAATCGGCATGGCTGGCCATGATGGCGGGCAAAGGCAGCTTGACGCGGCGGCGGCGGCTGAGAAACAGGATCAGCACCAGCAACAGCGCCATCGACAAGACGATGCGCGCCGCC
>JBLHHE010000419.1:0-3045 GCA_047616465.1 Alphaproteobacteria bacterium | reverse complement strand
TTCCTGGATTTTATGCGGGAACAGCCGCTCGGCACCATCGGTTTGATCCTCATTGTGATTATGTTCGTCGCCGCAATATTTGCGCCCCACGTCGCGCCGCACTCGCCTGAAGAGATTGACTTCGCGGCCTCGCCGGCGCTCGGCGGCGGCGCACCCTCCCTGGAACATCTGTTGGGGGCCGATGCCTTTGGCCGCGATATTCTCTCAAGATTGATCTTTGGCGCGCGTACCGCGCTGTCCGTCGGCTTTTTTTCGGCCTTCGTCGGATGTTCGTTGGGCGCCATCGTCGGCACTGTCTCTGCCTTTTTTGGCGGCAAGGTCGATATGATCATTCAGCGCTTTATCGATATTTTATTGTCGTTCCCGATTATCGTGCTGGCGATCATCGTTATTGCCGTGATCCCGAAGAACGTCGTTTTCGGCATCGATATCAATGTGATCATCGCCATTTCGATACCCTTCATTCCGAAGGTGGCGCGGGTTATTCGGTCCGCCGCATTGAGTATTGTCACGCTGCCTTACATCGATGCGGCGCGCGCCGCCGGGTACTCCACCCGTAGAATCGTATTCCGGCACCTTCTCCCCAACGTTGCCGCGCCCTACTTGATCTTGCTGACGGCGTATATCGGCCAGGCCATCCTGCTTGAGGCGAGCCTGTCGTTTCTGGGCCTGGGCGTCGTGGAGCCAACGCCGTCCTGGGGTTTGATGCTGGCGGGCGTCAACGCCGATTTCTATCGCAGCGCGCCCTGGGTGATAATTTTCCCCGGCCTTGCCGTGAGTATAGCGGTATTTGCGTTCAATCTGCTGGGCGATAGCCTGCGCGACTGGCTCGATCCAAAACTTAAGATTTAGAGCAGTATGCGTCGAGACGGTCATCTGAGACCGGATCGGCGCCGACAACCCACACAAATTACAAACAAAAATATTTATGTCGGTTTTGGTGGCCCCGCTAAATAAGCAAAGCTATAACCATATGCTGGTATTTAATTGCCAGTATCGGGTGCATGGTCATCCACTTTTTGGTATGAGCGCCCAATGCATCTCAGAAACTGGCAACAAGAAATTATCGACACTTTTCCGTCGATCATCAAACAACACAACCGATTCATCCTGAAAGCGCCCACCGGCGCCGGTAAGACCGTGCTCGCGAGCGAGATCGTCGAGCGGTTCTACAAGGGTAAGAAGATTATTGTGCTGTGCCACCGGCTGGTGCTGCTGGAACAGCTCGAAAAGGCGCTTAGCCAGAAACACAAGGTTCGCAAATTGGCGGTTTCCGATACCGGTCCCGCCTTCGAGGATTACGACATTTTGCTCTCGACCAATATGCGGGCAAAGGACGTATTGGCGGATGCCATACCCAAGGCCGACCTCATCATCGTGGACGAGGCCCACCGGGTTTCGCCGAACGGAAGCGGCTATAAGCGGATTATCGACGATTTCGACCGGCATGGAAAAGCCACGGCGCGTTTCATGGGGCTGACGGCCTCGCCGGAGCGGCGGACCGGCGATCAGCGTGACCAACTTAGTCTTGCGTTCGATGCAATTATTGATTGCGCCAATATTAACGACCTCATCGAAGAAGGCGTTTTGGTGAGGCCGGTCTATCGGTCCCATTTTGTCCATGATCTGGAACTCGACGACATCGATATCAGCTCGGGCGACTTCCCGGTCGCGAAACTGGCGCCCGCGATTATTAAGTCGTCGATGATCGACTATGCGATCTGGAGCTATTGCGAAGAGCGGGAAAAGCTTTCAACAAAACCCGTCTCCGCCTGGTTCTGCGCCGATGTCAGCGTCGCGGAAGCGACGTTGGAATGCATCCGGAAATTCGACATTAAAGCCGCCATCGTTACCGCCAAGACGCCGATTAATGAGCGGATGAGACTATTAGCGCGTCACGAGAGCGGCGAGATCGAGGCGATGGTGTCCGTGGGTGTTCTCGCGGAAGGCTGGGACAATCCGCAATGCAACATCATCGTCCATCTCCGCCCTACCCTGTCGAAAGTATTGTGGGGTCAATCGGTAGGCCGCGGGCTGCGTTCGGCGCCGGGCAAGGACAAATGCATTGTCATCGATGTGAGTTCCAATTGGAGCACTTTCGGCCCGGTGGAAAAGTTGGAATGGAGCCTGTGGAGCCATCGACGTTCGTATATGCAGTTCATGAACCGGTTCAATTGGATCGGGCAACAGCAGGATGACGAGGGCGGGAATGCTGTCTATTTGCTTTGCAAAAACGAATTACCGAATAAATTACGCTGTTCGCACATCTACAGGAAAGACGCCTATCAAGACGACACCTGTCCTGTCTGCGGTTCCTACGCCGCTGTCGATATTTATAAAGACCAGAAGCTCGACCATGGGCTGAACGAACACGGGCTGCACCGGCTGTTCTTCGACCGTGTGCCAAAGGTTTTTGAAGAGATGGACCTCTCCGTCTGGAACAGTCTTGGCCGTACTGCATGGAATTCGGCGAACGGCAAAGAGCAGGTGTTTCTCGCTTTCTGTATGGCTTTCCAGGAGGTTTCGGCGGAGCCCACGCAAACCGAATCGGAATATTGGGACGTCGCCTTGGCGGCCGAGGCACGTATTCGCGGCTATCTGGTAAAAAACCAAATCCAGATCGTAAAACAGGCCGATTTTAACCTCGCTTATCTCGCCGACGGCATGCTCGTCGGCAAACAAATTCGCACACTACAGGCGCATTATGGAATTTCGCTCTGTGGCACGGCGTTCAACTCGCACACGCTGGATGAAAACGAACGAAAATACCAAAAGGCGCTGAGAATCGCGGAAAGGCTCGCCGTAATAGGCTGCTCGTCACAAGACAATCTGCCCTATTTCAAAGCCACCGATCATTTGGCGGCCTGACAACTATCGCATGTCATAACGCCGTTGGGTCGTTGCGAGCTTTCGCTGCAAGCGAGGGCGCTGTCAGGAAAATGCGGGGCGCGCCGACCGGTACCACCATGCAAACAACGCCAGCAGCGTCACCAATAGCGCCGCGGCACTCAGGCCCAGCGACCAGTGAATACCGATGATCCCGCC
>JBLHHE010000418.1:0-3046 GCA_047616465.1 Alphaproteobacteria bacterium | reverse complement strand
AACTGGACCTGACTTCGGCCGAGGCGGTCGCCGATTTGGTGGCGGCGGAGACGGTGGCGCAACGGCGTCAGGCGTTGGGCCAGTATGACGGGGCGCTGGCGGCGCTGTACGACGATTGGCGCACCCAGCTGACGGCCTTGTTGGCCCACGCCGAAACGACCATCGATTTTTCCGACGAAGATCTGCCGGTAGACACCTACACCGCCATGAAACACAATATATTGTATATTAAGGAACAAATAACACAGTATATAGATGACCAGCATAAGGGTGAACGGATACGCGCCGGTTTTCATGTCGCCATCATCGGCGCTCCCAATGTGGGGAAATCTAGCCTGTTGAACCGCATAGCGGCCCGCGACGCCGCCATCGTGTCGGAAACCGCGGGCACCACCCGCGACGTGATTGAGGTGCATATGCATCTTGGGGGTTACGCCGTCATCATCGCCGACACCGCAGGCATCCGCGAGGCCGAGGGCGCCATCGAGGCCGAGGGCGTGCGAAGGGCCCGCAAGTCCGCCGAGGACGCGGATATGCGGTTGGTGGTGTTCGATGCTGGCGCCCTGCCCGATCTGGATGGGTTCGCCCTCGGCTATGTCGATGGCGACGCCATCGTTGTTTTGAACAAGACCGATATCGCCACCCTGCCCCTGCCCCCCGCCATTGCCGACCGTCCGGTTTGTCCGGTCTCGGCTAAAACAGGCGACGGCCTCGAGGCGCTTCTGGCAATAGTGACGGGGGAAGTACAGGCGCGCCTGGCCGTCAGCGAGCGGCCGCCGTTAACCCGGGCGCGCCATAGAGAGGCCCTGGAGGCTGGCGTGGCGGCATTGGACCGGGCCACGACCGCGACCCTGCCAGAGCTGGCGGCGGAGGACATCAGGCTTGCCGTCCGGTCCCTGGGGCGGATCACCGGCCGGGTCGATGTGGAGGATGTGCTAGATGTCATATTCCGCGATTTTTGCATCGGCAAATAGGTAATGTTTCACGTGAAACAATTAGCGGTTCAGAAAGATGAGCCTTTGAGGTCGCCAGTTATGTGGATAACTTTGACTTCCGCCCCGACCTGTCATAAATAGCCCACCATGCGCACATATGATGTCATTGTTATCGGCGGCGGCCACGCGGGCTGCGAAGCGGCTGCGGCGTCGGCCCGAATGGGCGCGCGCACCGCGTTGATCACCCATAAGCTCGAAACCATCGGTGAAATGTCGTGCAATCCGGCGATCGGTGGCTTGGGCAAGGGCCATCTGGTTCGCGAGATCGACGCCCTCGATGGCGTCATGGCCCGGGCGATTGACCGCGCCGGCATCCAGTTTCGCGTCCTCAATCGCAGCAAGGGGCCGGCAGTGTGGGGACCGCGCGCCCAGGCCGATAGAGCCCTTTACCGCCAGGCGATGCAAGATTTGTTGCGGAATCAGGAAAATCTCGAGATTTGCGCCGGTGCCGTAGAAGATCTCCAGTTCGGTAGTGAGGGCCAGGTCACCGGCGTCGTATTGGCCGATGGCGAGGAAGTCGGGGCTGACCGGGTCATTCTCACCACGGGGACGTTCCTGCGGGGGGTCATTCATATTGGCGAGCGTCAGATTTCGGCGGGCCGGGTCGGCGACGCGCCGGCGCTCGGCCTGTCTGAAACCCTGTATGGGGCTGGTTTTTCCATGGGCCGGCTCAAGACCGGGACGCCGCCGCGCCTGGACGGCACGACCATCAACTGGGGTGCGCTGGAAGTGCAGGCTGGCGACGCCGTGCCCCAGCCCTTCTCCTATATGAACGACAAGATTGATGTTCCCCAGGTGGATTGCCACATCACCTACACCAGCCCCGCTGGACATGATTTAATCCGCGCGAACCTTTACCGGGCGCCGATATATTCCGGCCAAATAGAAGGCACGGGGCCGCGCTATTGTCCGTCGATCGAAGATAAGGTCGTGCGGTTTGCCGACAAAACCCGCCATCAGATATTCCTCGAGCCGGAAGGCCTCGACGACGACACGATTTATCCCAATGGTATCTCGACCTCGCTGCCAGAGGATGTGCAGGCCGCCTTACTTAAGACCATTGAGGGCCTGGAAAACGCGCGCATCATTCGCCCCGGCTACGCCATCGAGTATGACTTCGTCGACCCCCGCGAGCTGCATCCGACCCTTGAAACCCGCAGAATATCTGGACTTTACCTCGCCGGGCAGATTAACGGCACGACCGGTTATGAGGAGGCCGCGGCGCAGGGTCTGATGGCGGGCCTGAATGCGGCGGCACGTTCTGGCGACACATTCGTTCTCGATCGGGCGGAAGCCTATATCGGCGTGATGATCGACGATTTGATTACCCGCGGCGCCGATGAGCCTTACCGCATGTTTACCTCGCGCGCCGAATATCGCCTATTGTTGCGCGCCGACAATGCCGATGAGCGGTTGACGCCGCGGGGAATATCGTTTGGTTGCGTTGGCCCCGAGCGGCGCGCGGCTTTTGCGCGCAAGTCGGCGGCACTGGCCGAGGCAAGGGCGCTGGCGAATTCTCTTTCCGCCACCCCCAACGCTTTGATGAAATTCGGGCTGTCGATCAATCAGGACGGCGTGCGGCGCTCCGCCTTTGAATTGCTGGCCTATCCCGAAATCTCGGTCGAAGGTCTCTGCGTTGTGTGGCCCGAGCTCGCCGGATTACCGCCGTCTCTGGCCGAGCGATTGGAGATTGAAGCGCTCTATAGCGGCTATGTAAAACGCCAAGCAGCGGACGTTGCGGCGTTTCGCCGGGACGAATCCTTGGCCTTGCCGGAAGATTTGGATTATTCGCGTATTGGCGGACTATCCCGCGAAGCCCAGGACAAGCTGTCGAAGGCGCGTCCTCGCACCCTGGGCCAGGCAGGTCGGATCCCCGGGGTGACGCCGGCTGCCTTGGTCGCACTGTTGCGCTATGTGCGTCGCGGCGGATCGGCCTCGGCGCGGACAGTTAAATCGGCCTAACGGCCGCTTCCCTTTAAAATCCCTATATATAGTAGTTGGAGAAACTGCCCCACAATTGGTAGGGTGGCGTATGGCTGGTCAGATTCCCA
>JBLHHE010000417.1:0-3046 GCA_047616465.1 Alphaproteobacteria bacterium | reverse complement strand
CCAGCAGCCGCAGCGCCGCCGACCCGGACGTCGCCGCTGCCCTGACGACAATGTGGCCCGCGCTGCGCATGGCTGCCGCTGGGGGGAGTACGGTTGTTCAAACCGGCGGCGCCCAAGCACGGGTCTTCGATCAATCCGGCCGTCGGGCCGTCACCGCCGTCCCCGGCGCAATCAACCCGACGACGGCGCGCAATAACCGGTTGCCGTGGGGCGATCGCCGTTTGGCGGAGTGGATATCCGTGCAAGAGGCCAACGGTCCACAGGGGGTTGCCACCATCGCGACGGTGTTGGCCCTGTTCGATGCGTTGGGAGAGCAGGTCTCGGAGGCCTTTTGGCTGCGGGCTGAATCGGCCGAGCCAGTATCCACGGCATTTCCGCCGCTCGATATCTGGGTCGGTTTGCAGCGCGCGGCCGCGGTCGGCAATGTGGCCGAGACCGCGCTATACGCGTTGCTTGCCGTCGGCGAAGACGAAATCTCGGCCCTCCATCCGGTGGCGATTCATTCCATCATCGGGGCGTTGCGCCGCGTTGGCCTGCCGAATTCGGCGCGCGCTTTTGCCCTTGAGATTGCCGTGACGACCACTCCATGAGCCCTGCCGCGCAACGGCAGCGCAGCCGGGGCCGGGCTGCGAACCCTGAAAAATTACCCCCCGCGGCGATCAGCCGGTATCTCGAGGCCTTCCTGGAAATGCTCATCGCCGAGCGCGGCGCAGCGGCCAACACGGTTGCGGCGTACCAGCATGACCTCGCCGACTGCGCCCGGGTGCTGATCGGCCCTGGCACGCCCTCGAAGGCTGTCCTGGATAACGCCACGACCCAATCGTTGCGGCGTTATCTCAAAAACCTTGAGGCGCGCGGCATGGCGGCGCGAACGGTCGCCCGGCGGGTGTCGGCGCTGCGCATGTTTTACCGCTTTCTCCACGCCGAGGGCTTGCGTCCCGATGATCCGACGAGCGTGCTGGAAAGCCCGCGTCAGGGCCGCTCGCTGCCGAAGATTTTGAGCGAAGCAGAGGTGTCGGCATTATTGGCCGCTGCCGCCCAGCGTCCGGGCGCGGAAGGGCTGCGGCTCAAGGCCATGGTTGAATTGTGTTACGCCACCGGCATGCGGGCGAGCGAGTTGGTTGGCCTGCCTCTGGCGGCCGTGCAACGCGACCCCCGCGTCATCATCGTGCGCGGCAAGGGCGATCGCGAGCGCATGGTGCCCCTGAACGAACCGGCCCGGGCCGCGGTGCGGGCTTATTTGGATGTGCGCGGGGGGGTTCTGCGCCACGGCCAGGATAATTCCCATTTGTTTCCGGGTAGCAAGGGCCGGGCGATGTCGCGGCAGCGCTTTTTCCAGATGCTGAAGGAGTTGGCGATCGCCGCTGGCATTGAGCAGCGCCGGGTCAGCCCGCACGTTTTGCGCCACGCCTTCGCCACCCATCTCCTCAACAATGAGGCGGATTTGCGCAGCGTGCAGAAAATGCTCGGCCATTCCGATATTTCGACCACCCAGATTTATACCCACGTGCTCGACGAACGATTGCGGCAATTGGTGACCGAACGTCACCCTCTTGCCCGCGTCGCGCCGGGCCGTTAGACAGCGCCCCATGCGCCACTTTCTAGACTTCGAAAAACCGGTTGCCGAGTTGGAAGGCAAGATCGAGGAACTTCGCCACCTGTCCGATGGCGAAGAACTCAACATCGCCGACGAAGTGGGCAAGCTGCAGACGCAGGCCGAGAAAATGCTGCGCCAGACCTATGACAAGCTTACGCCCTGGCAGCGCGTGCAGGTGGCCCGGCACCCAAACCGGCCCCACACCTCCGACTATATCAAAGCGCTGTTCACCGATTTCACGCCGCTGGCCGGCGACCGCGCCTATGCCGAAGACCATGCCATCATCGGCGGCCTGGGCCGCTTTCGCGGTTGGTCGGTTGCGGTTATCGGTCACGAGAAGGGCCGCGACACAGACGGCCGCATCGCCCACAATTTCGGCATGGCGCGGCCTGAAGGCTACCGCAAGGCGCAGCGGCTGATGGCGATGGCGAACCGGTTTGGGCTGCCGGTGATCACCCTGGTCGATACCCCCGGCGCTTATCCCGGGGCCGGCGCCGAAGAGCGCGGTCAGGCCGAGGCAATCGCCGAGTCCATACGCTCGTGCCTGGGATTGCGGGTACCGCTGGTCTCTGTGGTGATCGGCGAGGGCGGCTCCGGCGGGGCCATCGCGCTGGCCGCCGCCAATACGGTGTTGATGCTCGAGCATGCGGTATATTCGGTGATTTCGCCCGAGGGCTGCGCATCGATCTTATGGCGCGATGGCGAGAAAGCGCGCGACGCCGCCGAAGCGCTGCGCATCACCTCCCACGACCTGCTGAAATTTAAGGTGATCGACGGCATCATCGACGAACCCCTGGGCGGCGCCCACCGGGACAGCGAGGCCACCGCCGGCCGCGTCGGCGACGCCATAGCCGAGGCGCTCGACGGGTTGCGCGGCCTCGACGGCGACGCCCTGCGGACGCGCCGGCGCGAAAAATTCCTCGATATGGGCCGCTCGGGTCTGGCCTGACTGATCCCCGCAAGGTTACAGATGACTCACGCGATGGCTGCGGCGGGAGTTAGTTTCGGCGCGCAATGCGCCCTCCATCGTTCAGGTTCCAAGCTGCGCGGACAGGTCGATAAAATCCTTCGCCACCACATCATAGTCGCTATCGGCGGACTGATCGGCTGTCTGGTTGGGGCCGTATTCCGCCGGCCGGGGCACGAAGGCGGTGCGCAGGCCGACGCCGCTAGCCGCCACCAGATCGCCGTTATGAGCCGCCACCAACATCACCTCGCCGGGCGCCAGGTCCAGAATGTCGGCCGCGTTGCGATAGACCTCGGGCGCCGGCTTGTAATTGCCGGCGATCTCGGCGCCCAGGATCATGTCCCACGGCAGGCCGCCGCGCCGCGCCATGTCGATCATCAGCGACACATTGCCGTTGGATAGGGTCACCAGAATATATTTTGTCTTGAGCCGGGTGAGGCCGGCGACGACTTCGGGCCAGGGGTCGAGGCGATGCCACATGC
>JBLHHE010000416.1:0-3053 GCA_047616465.1 Alphaproteobacteria bacterium | reverse complement strand
GTCGATGCCCTTCTTGATCATCTCGCCGGCCAAATGGCTGCGCACATCGGAATCGAAGCCGCGCATGAACAGCGGGCCGCGATACATCAGCGTGGTGTCGACGCCGATGCCGTTGAAGATGCCGGCGAATTCGACCGCGATATAGCCGCCGCCGACGACAATGGCGCGCTTGGGCAATTCTTTCAGATAGAACGCCTCGGTCGAGGTGACGATATGTTCCTTGCCGGGAATGTCGGGCACCACCGGCCAGCCGCCGGTCGCCACCAGAATGGTCTTCGCGGTGTACTGCTTATCGCCAACCGCGACCGTATTCGCGTCGACCAATGTAGCGCGGCCGTTGAATATCTCGACCCCGGAATTTCCCAGCAGGCGCTCATAGATGCCATTGAGGCGCGTGATTTCCGTGTCCTTGTTCTCGACCAGGGTGCGCCAGTTGAAGCCCTTAGCCTCGGCGGTCCAGCCATAGGCGGCGGAATCGGCGAAATCCTCATGATAATGCGCGGCGTAAACGAACAGTTTCTTCGGGATACAGCCGACATTGACGCAGGTGCCGCCCATGAACATATCTTCGGCGATCGCCACGCGGGCGCCGTAATTGGCCGAGAACCGGGCCGCCCGGACACCGCCGGAACCGGCGCCAATGACAAAAAGATCGTAATCGTATTCGGACACGGCAGCGCGCCTCACTGAGGTTGATATTGCGGATGGTTCGCGGTGAACCGTCCTGTAGGGCGTTATTTAGCCTGTAGACCGCAAATATCAAACAATGAGGCACCCGAAAGCGCCGGGCGGCCGCCCCATGCCCTAATCTCGCCGGCGAGCCACGTCTCTCAGGTTGGCGCTTGTTCGGCAGCTAGAGCCAAAGGATCACTGCCAAACCGGTTGCTCGCCTCAGTGCCCTTTGTCGCCGCCCAGACGAGAATAATAATCACGCCAACAAGAGGGATGAATACGAGTAAGAACCACCACCCGGACTTGTCGATGTCGTGCAGGCGTCTGATACCAACCGCTAGCCCAGGCAGGAACGTCGCGAGCCCGAACAAAAGGCTCAGGATACCCACATCGCCGCCCGCGAACAGAACCTGATCGAGAATCCTCGTCGCAATGGAAGCCAGTATAACGAACAAAGCCCAAAACCAGTACGCGGAGCGGCACGCCCTGCCTTCGAATACGATATAGTTCTTAAAACCTGATGCTATTGCTTGTCCAGAATTCATGATTACCCCCAATCGGCCACAAGTATAACGCGCATATATCGATTCTCGCGGTACCATCATGTTCCTAGAAAGTTGATCTGCCGCCTCCCCTCCATTGCCAGCCACCACGACACCGGGCACTGTGCCGGCCGCCAAGGGCGCGGTCACGACCGACCGCGTACGGCAAGGAGAACTCCGCCCCAGTGCTCGAAGTCATCGCAATCTATCTGGCGACCGGAATGCTGGCAGGGTTCGTGTCGGGCCTGTTCGGGGTTGGCGGTGCGTTCACCATGGCGCCGGCGCTGATCATCGCGCTGCCGCTGCAAGGCGCGCCCGACGCCTATGTCATGCACCTCACCATCGGCACCGCGCTGGCGGTGATGACCACGACTTCGGCCTATGTCGCCGTGCTGCGCTACCGCGCCGGCGATCTTCACCTGCCGCTGATGTTCCGCTTCGTGCCCTTCATCGTTGCCGGCGCGTTGGGCGGCTCGCTGGTCGGCGACGCTCTGCCCGGCATCGTCTTGAAGATCATCTTCATCGGCTTCGTCGTGGTGTCGATCTTGCGCGGCATCTTCTACAAGCAGCCTGTAGGGATCACGGGCGGTGGCGATCTGTCGTCGATCCGCGGCGGCTGGCTGTGGACCCATGGCATTGTCACGGGCATTACCGGGTCGCTGCTCGGCCCGGGCCCGGCAATCTTGATCGCGCCCTATTTGCGAAACGCGCATTTTCCCATGCCGATGGTCTCGGCGATATCATCCGCGCTCGCGGGCATGGTCGGCCTCGCCGCGACCGTCGGCTATATTTATGGCGGCTTCAACGAACACGGCCTGCCGGCGCTGTCGATCGGCTATCTGTATCTGCCGGCATTCGCCGGGCTGGCAGCCGGCGCGCTGATCGGCTCGCCCTTCGGCATCCGCGTTTCGCACAAAGTCGCCGACATGCTGCTGCACCGCCTGTTCATCGGCTATCTGGCGTTCATCCTGATCGTGATGCTGACCCAGGGGCGATAGGTGTCGTCGGCGAAGAATCCTGGATCCCGGATCAAGTCCGGGATGACGGTCAAAGTAAAAATGCCATCCCGGTCACCGCCCAACGTCATCCCGGACTTGATCCGGGATCCAGGAATGCGCCTGTTCTCAACCGGCGCGCTTACGTTTCCCCGGCGGCGGCCTTTCTGTCGTCTTCCGGCGTGAAATAGCCGGCCTCCTTCAGACTGGAAGCGCCGGTATAGCCCCACAGGGTGATCAACGGCTCTGTCGCCGAACCGTTCTCCAACCCATGGTAGGAATTGCGCGGATGGAAGGCTAAATCGCCGGCACGGATGTAAAAGGTTTCGTCGCCGATATGCTTGATCCCGACACCGTGCAGCACATATTCCCACTCCTCCGCATTCGGGTGGCGATGAACATCGTGCTTGGCGCCGATCCCGGGCGCCAAAATGGTGCGGCCGACGACGGTAGTCTCTGAATCGAATGTCTCGTCCGTAACGACCCAGCGCACATCCATCTTGAACCAGCCCTCGTCTTCTCTGAGGGTCTTATCGGGACTGACCTCGCCCGGCGTGACTTTGTACTGGCTGGTTTCCTTGATTTCGGTCATTCGATCTCACTTCCTGACTCAGGCCTCGACCTCGTTGTTGTCGTGCACCTTCAGCTTGCCGTAATGGGTGTAGGAGTTCTTCATGTACCAGTCGAAGAATTCCCAATAGGTCTGGGTGGGGAATTTCGGCGGGTTGCCCTCCCCGGTGCAGGTCGGCAGGCATTCGCCCACCGTGTCGAAGCCCGGATTGACGAAGCAGGCGAACGAATAGCGGTCGTTCTCGCGCGGCGGCACCACGCGGTGCGGCGTCGC
>JBLHHE010000415.1:0-3054 GCA_047616465.1 Alphaproteobacteria bacterium | reverse complement strand
AAAAATTCCGCCAGGGCGACCGGACCGCCGAGCGTACCCGGCAAACGGCGGGCGCTGATGCGGCCCACGGTCAGCGTGTGGCTGAGACCGTAGGGCGCTCCAATGACAAAGATCCTTTGGCCTACTCGTACGGCATCCGAATCGCCTAGCTTGGCGACAACAGCACCCTCTGGCACACGTTCGAGCTTGAGCATCGCGAGATCGGCAGCTGGCTCCGACGTGACTATTTTCGCTCGAACCTTGGTGCCGTCGCCGAACTCGACCTGAACCACATCGGCGACCTGCACCAAATGAGCTGCGGTCAGAACGTCGCCATCCTCCGAAATCAGCACACCAGAGCCCTGGTCGGTAAAGGGCACGACGCCGATATTGTTATTGCCAACTAAGGCGTGCTCGCGCGTACGCACGAGGACGACCGCACCGTTGACGGCAGCAAACAGATCCTCAAGCGCCGGTTCGTCCGCTGATGCTTGGCTCGGCCAGGCGAAAAACAGCAAGATCATAGCAATTGATCGAACGCCCATTCCTACCAGTCTCGCCATGTCCGGAATGCTGTCTAGTTTACGTGGCATTGTCTTGAGCCCTCATTTTTTCTGCAGTACGCTCTCAAATGCGCTTTAACGCCCTATAGCAGTCTGGCGCGCGGCGAGACCGACCCCTTCGACGATACGGTCGCTGGGATGCAATACCACCTGCTCGCCATCGCTAATGCCGCTGGTGATTTCGGCCTCGAGACCGTTGCTATGGCCTAGCACCACATGACGTCGCCGAGCGTGGCCATCCGCGGCGACGAACACGGCCCAATCCTCACCGTCGCGAAACAAGGCCGTCAGCGGCACCTTCAGAACGTCATCGCCTTGCCACAGAACGATGCGTGTCTCGACCCGGTAGCCATGACCGAGACGGCGCCAACGCTCCGGCGGGTCGCTGATGTCGATGATGACATTGACCCGCTGTTCTTCTATGCCGAGTGCTGAAACCTTGGTGAAACCGTAAGGCTCGACCCGTCGTACGATACCGGCGAGGGGCAGATCTCCGCCCCATTCGTCGATGACCACCCGCTGGCCAGCCTCCACTCGGACTGCGTCGGAGGACAGAAGGTCGGCGACGATTTCCAAAGAATCCGGGTTGCCAATTTCGACCAAGGCTTCGCCCGCCTGGACCACCACTTCGCTCTCGTGCAGAAGGCGCAGGATTTGGCCGCTGACCGGCGCTGAAATCGAGATACAGTCGCAAGCGCCGTGCAAATCCTGCGTTTCGATCGGCGAGAGCAGGCGCGCCTTTGCTTCGGTAAGTTCAAACTCATGCATACCAACCGCCGCGAGCGCCGTCGTGACAGCCGCCACGCGGGTTTTCGATAAACGCTGCGCTTCGTCGAGGGCGCGTTGAGAGATGGTTTGGCTGCGGATCAACTGCTTAGCCCGGCGAAGTTCACCTTCAGCGAACTCGCGTTCAGCGAGGGCCTCTGCTAGTTCTGCTTTCGCGAGGGAAAGAGCGGAATCCGCAGCCTGTATCGCCGCACGCGCCTGGGATGCGCTGCGTACGTCGAGAAAGGAAGGATCTGCCGGTTCGAGTCGCGCGACGATCGTTACATTTGCGATGACTTCGTCGCCGACGTCGTTTTCGATACGCCGCAGACGGCCGGTTACTGGCGCGGAGAGCATGAACACATCGCGCACGCGCGTTTCCGCCTCCTCGTCGACGGTGACGATCAGAACCCCCCGCGCGACTTGGGCAAAATCGACCGGTACCGGCTGCGGCCGAAAAGCGAATGCGAGCCCGCCCAACAAGGCGATTACCAAAACACCCCAAAGTGTAAATCGGCGCCACTTCATGTCGTTGCCCTCCTTATTCGCGCGTCTTGAGAACGGCGATCAAGTCGAGCCGATCAAGACGCCGGCGCACCAACGCCGCGGAAAAAATCGCCGCCGCGAGGCCTATCGCAACGGCCGCGCCGAAGGTCGATGCGTCGACAATCAATGGTATCCGGTAGAGTTCGTTGCCGAATCCGGAAGTGATGAGCCAGGCCAACATATAACCCGCCAAGCAACCGAGCGGCAGACCGATAAAGATCAAGAGCGCCGCTTCTCCGATCAGGATATAAGAGATTTCCGCGCGCCCGAATCCGAGTACCCGGAGCGTTGCGAATTCCCGTCCGCGCTCAGACAGCGCGATCCGCATACTGTTATAGACCACCCCAAACGCCAGTGTGCAGGCGAAGACGACGAAAAAAGAAACGTAGATCAACAGCGTCTCCGCCAGCGTCTCGTGGAACGTATCCAAGGCGGCGCGTCGTTGGTTCACCGCCGAGATCTGCGGCAGGTCTTTAAGTTCGGAGTAGAGAGCAGCCTCGGCGCTCTGATCGACCAACAAATGAACATAACCCACATTCGGGCCTTCCTTCAGCGCGCGATTGAGCGCCGCAAGGTTCATATAGGCCGGTGTGCCGATATACGTCTCAAAAAGGTCGACGACCGGCAGGTGCAGCAGGGGCCGCCGCCCCTCCAATACCTCTGCCTCGACTATGTCGCCGCGGCGCACGCCGAGCTTTTCAGCTAAAATTGTCGACAGCACGAGCCCGTCCGGAGGCATTTTCAGCGCTCCGCCTGCCGTATCGTACACCAGATTCAAATTTGGTTCTGAGACGACGCCCTGGATGGCGCCGCGATGGGAGCGCACACCGAACCGAAACTTCGCACTTACCACGCGTCCAGGTTCGACCGCCAAAACCCCCGTCATCCGTTCGAATTCGCCGATAACAACGCTCGACTGGACTTCGACCAACCCGACAGTCACGTCCTGGCGTTGTGCCTCGTGGAAATAAATCTCGACGATGCGATCGATCGAATCGAGCCACTGCATGGAAGTAATAAGCACCGCCAAAGACAAGGCGACCCCCGCGGATGT
Source organism: Alphaproteobacteria bacterium (assembly GCA_047616465.1). Classification (GTDB taxonomy): domain Bacteria; phylum Pseudomonadota; class Alphaproteobacteria; order UBA6615; family UBA6615; genus JABDJY01. Next base: position 147 of record JBLHHE010000415.1, on the reverse strand, counting down.
CATCAACGAGCGGACTGGCCAGCGGAAAATCTGCCGTAAGATGATCCGGGTCGGCTGATCAAGCCAATGCGCGAACCAAGTCGAACGCAGCCGGGTTTTACGATAAAGAGGCGGCGCTGGCAGACGCATGGCTTCGGCCGGCGGTAA
>JBLHHE010000414.1:0-3059 GCA_047616465.1 Alphaproteobacteria bacterium | reverse complement strand
GCATCGCCCAGGGATCGAGGTTGATGCAGGCGCGGCCGGTGGCAAACCGGTGAAACGCCGGGTCGATATAATCGGGACCGGCTTTCGCCGAGGCGATTTTTACGCCGGCGTTCCTAAGCGCCCGCAACAGAGCCAGGGTCACCACCGTTTTACCGCTGCCCGAAGCGGGTGCGGCGATGATCAGGCCGGGACTAGCCGGCATCGCGATTGGTGTGCAGGCCAAGCGGATCGGCCTCGAGCACCCGGCCTGAGATAGCGCCGAGCCAGTCCAGACCGGCGCGCAACCGCACCACTTCGCCGACCACGAACAGCGCCGGCGGCGAAACTTCGCAAGCGCGGCCGGGGGCGGCGCCTAGGGTGGTTTCGATCACCTTTTGCTCGCCGGATGTCGCCGAGGTGATGATCGCCGCGGGTTCGTTGGCTTTGCGGCCGCCCTCGATCAAGCGCGCGGCGATTTCGTCGAGATGCTTCAGCGCCATATAGAAAACCAGAACCGGTGCGCCCCGGGCCAGTGCGGTCCAGTCGAGATCGTCGGGAACGCCGCCTTTGACGTTATGCCCGGTGACGAAGGTGACCGCAGAGTTGACGTCGCGGTGGGTCACCGGAATGCCGGCATAGGCCAAACCGCCAGTGGCGGCGGTGATCCCGGGGACGATCCGAAAGGGAATGCCGGCGCCGACCAGGGCCAGGGCCTCCTCGCCGCCGCGGCCGAAGACGAACGGATCGCCGCCCTTGAGCCGTAGAACCCGGTGGCCGGCGCGGGCCAGTTGCACCAGCCGCGCCGATATATCGGGTTGCTTGAGCGAGGGCCGCCCGCCGCGTTTGCCGGCGTAAATTAGTTCCGCACTCTCGGGCGCCAAGGCAAGAACGCGAGGGTCGACCAGCGCGTCGTAGACCACCACATCGGCACATTGCAGCGCGTGCAGCGCGGCCAGGGTCAGCAGCGCCGGGTCGCCGGGGCCGGCGCCGACCAGCCACACCCAGCCGGGAGCGAATTCGGGCAATTGGATCGCAGGTAATTCCATCGCCCTGAAGCTACCGCTCCACCGCTGGCCGGACAATGGGTGGGCGCGCTAAACTAGCCCCGATGGTTGATTTACTGCAGACAGGGCCGGAGCAACCGGGCCGCAAGCCGGAGGGTCCGTTGCGCCGGGGCTGGACGACGGGGGCTTGCGCCACGGCGGCGGCGCGGGCGGCCTATGAGGCGTTGCTGACTGGCACCTTTCCCGACCCGGTGGTTATCCGCCTGCCCCGTGGCCAGCGCGCGCCGTTCGCTCTGGCCGAAACGTCGCTCGAACCCTCGGGCGCGACGGCCGGGGTCATTAAAGACGCCGGCGACGACCCCGACGTGACCCATGGTGCGTTGATCAAAGCGACGGTGACACAAGCGCCCGCCGGGGCCGGAGTGCTTTTTGCCGCCGGCGAGGGTGTCGGCACGGTCACCTTGCCGGGGTTGCCGCTGGCGGTTGGCGAGCCTGCGATTAACCCCAAACCGCGCGCCATGATGGCCGCAGCGATCGGTGAGGTTGCGGCGGAGTATGGCGCCGTGGCCGATATCACCATCACGGTATCGATCCCCGGGGGGGCGGAATTGGCCGCGCGCACCAGCAATGCGCGCCTCGGCATCGTTGGCGGGTTGAGCGTTTTGGGCACCACCGGCGTGGTCATCCCCTATTCCTGCGCGTCGTGGATCCATTCAATTCATCGCGGCGTCGATGTGGCCCGGGCGACCGGGCTGAGCCATATCGCAGCGGCCACCGGGCGTACGTCCGAGACCGCTATACGCGAACTTTACGGACTGTCCGAACAGGCGCTGATCGATATGGGCGACTTCGCCGGCGGCTTGTTGAAATATTTGCGCGACCATCCGGTAGCCCGCCTGACTGTAGCCGGCGGATTCGGCAAGCTTTCCAAACTTGCTGACGGCCACCTGGATTTGCACTCCGATCATTCGCAAGTCGATGTGTCGCGGCTTGCGGGGCGATTGTCACCCCTTGGTGTCGACGAAAAAACAATCGCGGCGGCGCGTAATGCGCCTAGCGCTGGCGCGGTGCTGGCTTTGGCCCATGAATGCGGGGTGGCTGCTGCTCTGGCCAACGCCGTCGCATTGGCCGCGCGTGAAGTGGCGCGCGCTACCTTAGCCGGGGCCACCGATGTCGAGATTATCGTCATCGCACGCGATGGAACGATCCTCGGCCGTGCCGAATTCTAATAAACCGCACATTCTGATCTTGGGGGGCACCGCCGAAGCGGCGGCCCTGGCGCGCTCTTTGGTCGAGGGCCATCGCGAGCGGCTGGACGTTACAACATCGCTGGCGGGGCGAACACGTGCGCCTGCCGCGTTGCCCGGACAGTTGCGTAGCGGCGGGTTCGGCGGCGCCGAGGCGCTGGCGGGTTACCTGAAAGATCAAAAAATCGCTGCCGTTATCGATGGCACCCACCCCTTTGCCACACAAATTTCGGCCAACGCGGTCGTTGCCTGCGAGATCGCCAGCGTGCCGCGCCTCGTCTTGTCGCGCCCTTGTTGGCAGGCGGAGCCCGGCGACAACTGGCACTATTTCGATACCATCGAAGCCGCGACGTTGGACTTGCCGCGGCTCGGCCGGCGCGCCTTTTTGACCGTTGGCGTACAAGAACTAGCCCCGTTCGCTTCACTGGCGAATATGTGGTTCCTGGTGCGGCTGATCGAAATGCCCGCCGATCCACCCTCGTTCGCCAGCTGCCACTTTATTACTGGCCGCGGCCCGTTTACCCTGGATGGCGAACGGGCGTTGATGGAATCTCATAAAATTGATGTGCTGGTGACCAAGGCCTCCGGCGGCGCTGCAACCGCGGCGAAGCTGGAAGCTGCGCGGCACTTAGCCCTTCCCGTGGTGATGGTTGAGCGTCCGCCAGCGCCGGCGGGCCCTTCTGTCGATGGTGTACAAGCGGCGATCGACTGGATTATCGGCCGGCTGGGTACTTGACCCGCTGCCCCTGGGCAGGAACACTCAGGCTATGTGGTTACGAATACTAGCGATTGCGGTTCTGGTGACCGGTTTGGTCGGCCCGGCATCGGC
>JBLHHE010000413.1:0-3078 GCA_047616465.1 Alphaproteobacteria bacterium | reverse complement strand
CGCGCGATTACGGCGGCGGTCGCGCCCATAACAATAGTCGATAATGCGGACGAGAAATCCGCCGCCATGGCCGCCAGCAACGTGGCGATCGCAGCCTCGGGCACGGCCACCCTGGAACTCGCCTGCGCCAACGTTCCTGGCGTTGTCATCTACAAGGTCGCCTGGCTAACCGGTATACTCGGACGCTGGCTGGCGAACGTTAAGTACGCCTCTATCGTCAATATTTTAGCCAACCGGGAAGTGCTTCCAGAGTTTTTGCAAGAATATTGCAAACCGCAGGATATCGTCGCCGCGATTGACGAAATGATAGTGAATCCAAACCGGCGGCAGGAAATTATCGACGCTGAAATCGGCGTCGTGCGCCAGCTGGCATTTGAGGGTCAAACGCCGAGCGAGAAAGCCGCGGAAGAGGTTCTGCGCATTATTGGTGAATTCGGGGGCAGGTAATTCTGTCAAACTTCCGCTAACATGGCGGACATATCAAAATCATAATGGCCAAATCAATGACAACCACAGCCCAATCGGAAACAGACGCTGCCGGAAAGTTCCGGTTTCTTCACACGATGCTCCGGGTAAAAGACCTCGAACGCTCGATCGATTTCTACACGCGCCTGCTGGGGATGCGCGTCATTCGCCATAAGGATTTCGAGGGCGGACGGTTTACCAATGTTTTCGTCGGCTATGGCGACGAAGACAGCGAGACGGTGCTCGAATTGACCCATAACTGGGACCAGGAAGAGCCCTATTCCCATGGCAGCGGCTTTGGCCATCTAGCCGTCGGCGTTCCCGATATTTACGCGACCTGCACGGCATTGGAAGCCGAGAGCGTCAATATTCCCCGCCCCCCAGGGCCTATGAAACATGGCACGACGGTTATCGCGTTTATCGAAGACCCCGATGGTTACAAGATCGAACTCATCGAACGAAGCTGATTGGCCGCCGCAATGACAACTCCCAAAAAGACCGCCGAACAACTGATCGTCGATCCCAAATCGGTCGCACCCGATAGCGGATCGGCTTATCCGCCCCCCTTTGACCAGATCGTTCAGGGACGCCACCGCCACCGGTTGTCGCCAGCCATCGGCCTCAGCAAATTCGGGGTCAATCTGGTTCACCTCGAACCAGGATCGAACTCATCGGCGCGTCATTGGCATACGGAGCAGGACGAATTTGTTTATGTGGTGGCCGGCACCGCGACGTTGGTCTCCGACGAGGGCGAGACCGAGCTAGGGCAGGGCATGGCCGCCGGGTTTCCCGCCGGTAATCCCAACGGCCATCAGGTGGTCAATCGCACCGCTGAGGATGTTTGGTATCTCGAAGTCGGCGACCGCCCGCAGCGCGAGGCCGTCACCTATCCCGATGTCGATATGGCGAACGCGGTGAGCGAGGGGCGTCCCCATTTCACCCGCAAAGACGGCTCGTCGTTCGACGATTGAGTTAAAACCGCGTCTGCTACAGCACCCACAAAACCAGCGCCAATACGATCAGGCACACTAGCGCGGCTAGCGTGCGCTGGGCCAGTTTTAGCGACGGCTCGATCTTCTTATCCGGGTCGCGCACTAACGGCGCCCAGCGCTCTGTTATAGAAATATCTGCCAGACTAACCGGCCCTTGATCCGCCGGCGCCTCGACCGGTTTCGGATCGTTGTCGAGGCGGTCGCCCAAGCTGGCTAGGTCCGTTTGTCGATCGGCACGAAGTCGCGCTCGGCGTAACCGTTATACAATTGACGTGGCCGGCCGATGCGTTGGCCCGGATCCTCGATCATCTCTTTCCACTGGGCGATCCAACCGACCGTACGCGCCAAGGCAAACAGAACGGTGAACATGCTGGTGGGGAACCCGATGGCGCTGAGGATAATGCCCGAATAGAAATCGACATTGGGGAAAAGCTTACGCTCGACGAAATACTCGTCCTCCAACGCAATCCGTTCCAACTCCATGGCCAATTCCAGAAGTGGGTTCTGGATGCCAACTTCCTCGAGCACTTCGTAAGTCGATTGTTTGAGGACGCCGGCGCGCGGGTCGTAGTTCTTGTAGACACGGTGACCGAAGCCCATGAGGCGGAACGGATCGTCTTTGTCCTTTGCGCGCTCGATAAATTCCGGAATACGGTCCTTGGTGCCAATTTCCGCGAGCATCGCCAATACAGCCTCATTAGCGCCGCCATGGGCTGGGCCCCATAATGTGGCAATGCCGGCGGCGATACAGGCAAACGGATTGGCGCCCGATGAGCCGGCCAGCCTTACCGTCGATGTCGAGGCGTTTTGTTCGTGGTCGGCGTGCAGGATAAAGATGCGGTCCAACGCGCGGGCAATCGCCGGGCTAGCAACGTAATCCTCGGCCGGGACGCCAAAGGTCATGTGCAGAAAATTTTCCGCGTAGTTCATGTCGTTGCGCGGGTACATGACGGGCTGACCCATCGAGTATTTATAGGCCGCGGCCGCCATTGTCGGCATTTTGGCAATCAAACGATGGGATGCGATGAGCCGTTGTGCAGGATCAGAGATGTCGGTAGAGTCATGATAGAAAGCCGACATCGCGCCAACCACGCCGATCATGATCGCCATCGGATGGGCATCGCGGCGGAACCCGCGATAGAGATACTGCAACTGTTCGTGGATCATCGTGTGATAAGTGATGGTGTGCTCGAAGTCATCCATCTTCGGCGCATTCGGCAATTCGCCGTGGAGCAACAGGTAACAGACCTCAAGGAACGAGCTCTTCTCAGCCAGGTCCTCGATCGAATAGCCACAGTGGCGCAGGATGCCGACTTCGCCGTCGATATAGGTGATCGAGGAATCGCAGCTCGCGGTCGAGGAATAACTGGGGTCATAGGTAAACATGCCGGTCTGGGCATAAAGTTGGCGCACATCGATGACCCGCGGCCCTTGGGAGCCGTCCAGGATCGGCAGATCGACGCTTTCGCCAGTGCTGTTGACCGTAATGGTTACGGTATCGCCGGAATTGTTATCGCTCATGTCTTTCACATCCCTAGTACGCCGGCGCTGAATTTAGGCGGGCGGGCGGTCTTGAACCAATCAAAATATGTTGCGGCGCACTCTAATTGCCGCGAGGCAG
>JBLHHE010000412.1:0-3086 GCA_047616465.1 Alphaproteobacteria bacterium | reverse complement strand
TCATAGACCTGACCGCTCGCCGCGGTGAACGGCATGGCCTCGGGCGGCACCAAATTGCGCCGGCGGATCTCGATCGGGTCGATCCCCATCTCGCGCGCCGCGGCGTCGACCAGACGCTCCATGATGTAATTACCCTCGGGCCGGCCAGCGCCGCGATAGGCGCCCACATAGGTGGTGTTGGTGAACACGCATTGCATGTTCACATCGATCGCCGGGGTGAGATACATGCAAGGCAGGTTCTTGCAGACATTGACGGTCTGGGCGAGCGGCCCGGTGCCGGTCAAATAGCCGCCCATATTGGCCAGCCCGTTGACCCGGGCGGCGAGGAATTTACCGTCGCCGTCGAGCGCCAACTCGGCCTCGAAGACGCTGCCCCGGCCCATATGGTCCGACAGCATGCTTTCCGAACGGTCGGCGGTCCATTTGACCGGCCGGCCAAGCTGTTTCGACGCCAGCAATACCACCGGATATTCGTTATAGGGCATCGCCTTCATACCGAACGAGCCGCCAACCTCGCCAGCGATCACCCGCACCTGCGCGGGCTCCTCTTTCAAAATCGCGGCCAGCAGATTGCGCATGCCGAACACGCCCTGGCAGCCGGTGTAGACGGTGTAGCGTTCGCTATCGGCGCTATAATCGCCGATGAAGGCGCGCGGCTCCATGGCCGAGACGAAGACCTGATTATTTTCCAGACGCAGGCGGGTCACATGGGTGGCCGCTTCGAAGGCTGCAGCCGTTGCCTCGGCGTCGCCCATCTGGAAGTCGACGCAGACATTGCCCGGCACCTCTTCGTGCAACTGCACGGCGCCAGCGGCAACGCCGGCGGCCAGATCGGTGTTCGCCGGCAACGCAGCGATGTCGAGTTCGACCAGTTCCGCCCCATCGCGCGCCTGAGCCAAAGTCTCGGCGATCACCGCCACGACCGGCTCGCCGACATTGCGCACCCGGCCCTTGGCCAATATCGGACGCGGCGGCTTGAGCAGGGCGGAACCGTCGCGCCCCTTCAGGGGCAGATTATTGGGCAGGGTGCCGTAGCCCGCCGCGTCGATATCGGCATGGGTGTAGACCGCCAGCACACCGGGCGCGGCCTTGGCGGCCTCGACGCCGATGGATTTGATATCGCCATGGGCCACCGGCGAGCGCACGAACACCGCAAAGGCCTGGCCCGCCAAGTTGCGGTCATCGGTGTACACACCGCCGCCGCGCAACAGGCGCGGATCTTCGGTGCGGGTGACGGGTTGGCTGACAGCGTATGGCCCTGTGCCGAATACGGGTGCGTCCACGGCTTTATTCCTTTTTAGGGCCAGCGCGGGCGACAGAGCGCGCGCGCCAGCCTTATCGTTTAAAAAGTCGAACGGGCGCTCCGAGCGCCCGCTGAAATAGATATTAAACTATATTAACGCTGCGCCAAGCCGGTAGCCGCGCGACCTGCCCTACTCCGCCGCTTGGGCGACCGGGCCTTCCTTGTCGAGGAAGTGGGGCATGACCTCTTCGGCGAACTGCTGCAGCGCCTCGCTTGATCCGCTGAGATCGTGGCACAGGATGTTGCGCACACCCAGGTCATAGAGTTTTTGCACCCGCTCGCCCATTTCCTCCGAGCTGCCGAGGATGGCGCCGCCTTCGGAAACCAGATCGGGATTGCCGCGGTCTTTCCAGCGGGAATTGGCCACCGGGTTGAACGATTTGGCCTGGAATTTCGGATCCGTGGCCAACACCTGCACTTCGGTGATGAACTTGCCGCGCAGCACGTGCGCTTCCTTGCGCTGGTTGTCGTTGTTGGCGACCATCAGGCCCCGGGTCACGGCGATCGAATAGGGATCGAACTCGCGGCCCTGCTTGTCGAGCTCGTCGCGGTATTGCGCGATGCGCTCGCCGATGGCCTCGAACGGCGACATCTGGTCGAGCAACAGATTATAGCCGTTTTGCGCGGCCTTGCGGATCGACGGCTCGCTGCCGGCGCCGACCCACATGGGCGGATAGGGCTCCTGCACGGTCGGCGGCTCGACCAGCACTTGGTTGAACTCCCAACGGTCCGACTTATAAGACCAGCGATCGGGTTCGGTGTAGGCGCGCTTGATGAGCATGATCGATTCTTGGAAGATCTCCTCGGCGTCGCGCATATCGATGCCGAAGCCGACAAATTCGTTGGCGCGGTAGCCGCGGCCAATGCCGAAATCGTAGCGGCCTTTGGAAATCTGATCGAGGGTCGCCACCTGCTCGGCCAGCATGATGGGGTTGAACCAGGGCACCACGACGACGGCGCTACCAAGGCGAATTTTTGACGTGATACCAGCGAGATAGCAGAGATAGTTCAAGGTCGCCGATAACTGGGAGAAGCCGGTGAAATGGTGCTCGACCAGCCAGGCGCTAGAATAGCCCAGCTTCTCGGCCAGCTGGATATATTCGCCATATTCGTGATAGCCCAACGCGGCTTCGGTAATGACTTCGCCCGGCACAGCTTGTGCGCCGCCAAACAGCCCAAATTTCATGGTTTTCTCCCCAACCCGCAGGTTCAATTCGCCGCAGATTAGCAGACTAAAGGCAGCGGATATAATTATCTATTTTTATAAACTGGATTAGTTTTTCTTATATAGTATTGAAGCCAAACCGGAGTGAAACCCAGATGAACTTCCGCCAGATGCAGTATTTCACCGCGGTCTACGAGGAAGGCACGTTCTCGCGCGCCGCCGAGCGCGAAAACGGCACCCAATCGGGCCTGAGCCAGCAAATCCGCAACCTGGAAGAACGCTTGAAGCTGCGCCTTTTCGAGCGCACGCCCCACGGCGTGGTGCCGACCTCGGCGGGTAAGGAATATTACGCCCATTGCGTCCCTATCCTGCAGTCGGTGCACGCGGCCGAGCAGCAAATGGCCGAACTGCAGGGCAGCCTGTCGGGCACCATCAACGCCGGGCTCATCCCCTCGCTGACCAAGGGGGCGCTGGCGACGGTGCTGACCGCATTCACCACCGAGCATCCGTTCGTGGATTTCCGCATCGTCGAGGCGGTGAGCCAGCCCCTGACAGAACAGGTGGTCGGCGGCGAGCTGGATTTCGCCATCGTGCCGGTGATGCCCGAGACCAGTGTGC
>JBLHHE010000411.1:0-3086 GCA_047616465.1 Alphaproteobacteria bacterium | reverse complement strand
GGGCTCGCCGGTGATCGACATGATGCCGCCCATACCCTGGATTAGAAAATCGTATCCCGGCCGTTGGGCATAGGGGCCGGTCTGACCGAACCCGGTGATCGAGCAATAGACCAGCTTCGGATTGGCTGCTTTCAGATCGTCGTACCCCAGGCCGTATTTAGCCAAATTGCCGGTCTTGAAATTTTCCACCAATACGTCCGCCTGCAAGGCCAGTTCCCGCACGATCTTTTGCCCGGCCTCGCTGGTCAGGTCGATCTCGACCGATCGCTTGTTGCGGTTGGCGCTCATGAAATATGCGCTTTCCGTGGTCTCGTTACCGGCATCGTCGGTGACGAAAGGCGGCGCGAACTTGCGGGTATCGTCACCGGCGCCGGGGCGCTCGATTTTAATCACGTCGGCGCCAAGGTCGCCGAGCATTTGCGTGCAATAGGGGCCGGCCAGGACCCGCGTGAGGTCGAGAACGGTGATGCCGGCAAGGGCGCCGTTATTGTCAGTCATGAAAACCTCTTATGAATTGCCCGCGCCTCAATAGAGCATTCCAGCGGATCATTCCAGCGCCGGCGGGGTTTTCGCCGGCGGCGTTTGACATTTACCGCGGCGGGGGACATTTAGTGCCGAACGGCGTGATCAGTGCGTTCCGGTCTACGCCCTCCAACCGAACATTCGAGGAATTACATGTCCGAAGAAGAAGCCCTCGCGCAGGCACGCGCACGTATCGAAGATTACCGCAGCCGGATCCAGGGGCTCGACGAGAATTCCCTCGACCTGATGTTCCGCGAGGGGCGCAACCATAATTGGTGGCAGGACAAGCCGGTCAGCGACGACCAATTGCGCGAGATATGGAACCTGACCAAGTTCGGGTCGACCAGCGGCAATTGCCTGCCCGCGCGTATCCTTTTTCTACGGACGCCGGAAGCCAAGGAGCGTTTGAAGCCGACCCTGGGGCCGCGCAATGTGGAAAAGACCATGTTGGCCCCGGTTACCGCGCTGATCGCTTACGATGTGAAATTCTACGAACATCTTATAAAGCTGTATCCGATCCGTCCGGAAATGAAAGATCGGTTCGAGGGGCATGAGGCGGTTGCGCAAGATTTCGCCTATATGAATGGTAGCCTGCAGGGCGCCTATCTCATTATGGCGATCCGCGCGGTTGGTCTCGACGCCGGCGCCATGGGTGGCTTCGACAAAGCGGCTGCCGATGAGGAATTTTTCAAAGGCACGAGTTTCAGGTCGAATTTTCTGTGCAATATCGGCTATGGCGACCTTGACGGTATCAAGGGCCCCCGCCTCTATCGATTTGACTTCGACGAGGCTTGCGAAATCATCTGAGGCTAGCGCGAGAACAGCGAGACGAGGCCGGCCAAGCCTAGTAAGAGCCAGCCGACCATGAGGGCGGCGCCGCCGAGGGGCGCCAATCCTACCATCTGAGAGCCTGTGGCGCTTGCATAAAGGCCGCCGCTAAATCCGGCGATGCCGATAATGAAGGCGATGCCGGCGAGCCGCAGAAGCGCCTTCATGCCGAGAATTCTCGAGAAAAAGGAATAAGGAGACGCCGCAATCTCGTGCGCGATCGCCACTCCCAGAAGCGCGAGCGCATGGGACATCTGAAAGCGGCTGCCGGTTTCTGCCAGGGCATCGCCGCCAGCGACTAAGGGAATGACGAAGCCATGGGCCGCCCAAGCGCCGGCGAGGACCGACATCAAGCCGTTCAGACCGGCAAAAAGGATAAATAGGGCGGCGGTTCGGCTCATCGGGGGCAACCTTTCGGAGGGACCGACGGTGGGCGTGCCGCCAGGGTCATGATAGTCTGAGGGAACACAATAGGCTGGCCGGGTGCGCCGGGCCAGACAGGGATGGAGACAATATTATGCGCGATCTTACTCAAGCCAATGTAACCGAAGCGGTGCTCGACAAAATTGGCGACAACACCGAACTCCGGGTGCGCGAGATCATGGAGGCGCTGGTGCGCCATGCCCATGATTTTATCCGTGAGGTCAATCTGACATCCGACGAGTTGCTGTATGGCGCGCGTTTTATCCAAGCAGTCGGCCAGATTTCCGACGACAAGCGCGAAGAAGGCGTCCTTCTCGGCGATGTGCTGGGGATGACGGCGTTGTGCGAAATCCTCGGCGATATTGTGCGTGTCGGAGCGACGGAATCGAGCCTGCTCGGCCCGTTCTACCGGGACGGCGCCCCGACGCGAGAAATGAATTTCGATATTTCGCTGGGTGACGATGAGGGCGAGCCGGCATTCATCTCGGGCAAGGTCGTCGATCCCCAGGGTAACCCGATCGAAGGGGTGGTGATGGATCTATGGCAGACCGCCCCGAACCAGTTCTACGAGGCGCAGATGGGGCAACCCAAGGAATATGAGGATTACGCCTACCGGGGCATATTCATCACCGGCAGCGATGGGCGCTATTGCTTCCGCTCGCGCAAGCCGGTCGACTATCATGTCCCGACAGACGGGCCCGTGGGTAAGATCCTCAACGGTACGGGCCGCCATTCCTGGCGCCCGGCCCATCTGCACTATTTGATCTACAAGGACGGCTTTCAAACGGTTCAGACCGAGCTCTTCAACAGCGATAGCCAGTATCTCGATTCCGATGCGGTGTTCGGCGTGAAGGAATCCCTGATCGTTCCCTACACCCTGAACGAAGACAAAGAGGCGGCGCGCGAACATGGCTTCGAGGCGCCGTTCTTCGAAGGAACCTATGATTTCGTCATGAAGGAAGATGCCAACGCGCTAAACGCGGCCGAGCAGTATAGCCAGCGCGCCAGCATGAGTTCCGACTAGCACTCAGCGTTGCTTGGGTTAATTCGTATGGGGGGAGGAAAGCTATTATGAGCCTGGATGGAACCAAGATCGGATGGGTTGGCACTGGCAATATGGGGTCGCCGATGAGCCGGTGCCTGATTGGCGGTGGCGCCAGTGTCGCGGTATTCGACCCGTCCGCCGGCAACATGGCCACCGCGATTGCCGCCGGGGCGCGTGCAGGGGCCTCTAATCACGATGTCGCCGCGGATGCCGAGTTTGTGTTTTCGATGATCCCCGATGACGACGTCCTGCGGGCCGTCGCGCTCGG
>JBLHHE010000410.1:0-3096 GCA_047616465.1 Alphaproteobacteria bacterium | reverse complement strand
GGGCCCGACGAACCCATAGAATTCATTGTTATCGTAATTGGATTATTGGCAGCCGTCGTCGGAATCGTGGGTTTCGCAAAAAAAGAAAAGCGGCTACCGGTAACGACAGCCGTGGCACTCGGTGGAGCCGCAATCGGATTTCAGTTCGCGGTTATTGGCGGAATTATCACATTAATACTTTTATTTGTGTTTCTCACTGTTTTCGGTCTGCCGTGTTTCTGAACTATTCACTCGTTCCAGCCGCAACGACCGGCGCGTCGCCTTTGATCTGGGTGCGGTGCATAATCCGGCGTGCCGTAGGATCGAACGGGTCGCGGCGGTGCATGGCGCAGCGATTATCCCACATCACCAGGTCGCCCGTCTGCCAACGATGGCGATAGACGAATTTCTCCTGGTCGCAATAGGCCCATAGCCGGTCGAGCAAGGCTTCGCTGTCGGCCACCGTTTCACCAACCACATAGGCATTGAGCCGCCGCCCCAGATAGAGCGCCGGCCGGCCGGTTTCGGGATGGGCTCGGATGATCGGATGGCGCGCCCCGGGCGCCTGGCTTACATCGCGCACATCTTCATGGGTTGACCGCAGTTTGCCGCTGCTGTCGTAACTGGCATCGTGATTGAGAGTGTTGCCGGTGATAGCCTGACGCAAATCGGCTGGCATGTCGTCTAGCGCGGCGTACATGCTCATGAAACAGGTATCGCCGCCCTGGTCTGGGATCTCCAGGCTGTGAAGCACGCTCGCCGGCGGCGGCTGATCCATATAGGACATATCGGTATGCCACGCCGCCTCGCCGTCCCCCAGAACACCGATTGCGGCATCGCCCTGGGTCACATTCGAGATCGTAAGAACCTCGGGAAAGCCCTCCGGCGAAAACGGTTCCCATCCAGGCACGGTATCGAGCTTGCCGAACCGCCGGCTGAACGCCACCAAAGCGGCGTCCGATAATTGCTGGCCGCGAAATACCAACACCAGATGGTCGAGCCAGGCCGCGCGCAGGGCGGCAACCGTGGCGTCGGATAACGCTTCCGACAGATCGATATCGCGGACTGCGACGCCCAGAGACGGCGCGAGGGGTTCGAGGTTCAGCACGGGGGCCTTTCTCCTGCGGGCTCAGGGGGAATGTGAAGGCAAAACTACGGAAAATACCAAGCGTGTCAACGCCGTTGCTCTCCGCGCGACCACCCTCCTACACTGCTGGCACACGAAACGAGGAGAGCATCATCATGGGCGGAAGACTTGAAGGAAAGGCGGCGCTGATTACCGGCGCCAGCCGTGGTCAGGGCGAAGCCGAGGCGCGCCTGTTCGCCGCCGAGGGCGCCAAGGTTTTGCTCTGCGACGTGCTCGACGATGAAGGCGAGGCGGCCGCCCAGGCGATCCGTGACGATGGTCACACGGCGCACTACCGGCACCTCGACGTCACCAGCGAAGCCGATTGGAAAGCCGCTATCGACTTTGCCGCGGAGGAATTCGGCGGGCTGCAGGTGCTGGTCAACAATGCCGGCATCGGCCTGCGCAAACCCTCAATGCTCGACATTAGCCGTGACGAATGGCAACGGGTGCTCGACGTCAATCTCACCGGGCCGTTTCTCGGCACCCAGGCGGCCGCCCCGTTGATACGCGACAGTGGCGGCGGCGCCATCGTCAATATCGGATCGGTCGCCGGAACCACCGGCCATTTCGCCACCGCCTACACCGCCACCAAATGGGGCATACGCGGTCTTACCAAGAGCGCGGCTATGGAATTTGCACCCTGGAACATCCGCGTCAACGCGGTCCATCCCGGTATCGTCGATACGGCGATCGTCGCCGGTTCCGACGATTTTAAAGAAGCCATGGAATGGATGACGCCAATGGGACGCATCGCCCAGCCGGAAGAGATCGCCACCGCCGTTTTATTCCTGGCCAGCGACGAAGCCAGCTTCGTGACCGGCATGGATATGGAGGTCGATGGCGGCTTCGCCAACGCCGGCGCCTATCGTCAGGTCCTGCTGCGCGCCATGGCCCAGCCCGGATCGAAAATATAGCGAACTCGGGAAGTAGCTTCGGGCGCGGCGACGCGTCGCAGCCAATTCCATAAGGAGAGCTTGAGAACTGCCGCCCCCCTTGCAATGATCGCGGCTCTCCGGTTCAACGCGCCGTTGAGCAGACTTCGAGGGTTAACGTGCGCCGTATTCATCAGTTAATAGCCACCGCCACCTTGTTCACCCTATTCGCCCTCTCGGGGGCATTTGCTCAAGATACGCGTGTGGTCAAAATCGATGTTGTCGATCAGACAGCGACGGGGGCCGGTGTCGAAATTTCCGGCGGTACCGGCGTGGTGCGGGTTACCCAGGGCGAGGAGATCGAGATCCACTGGGCCAGCAACCAAGCGACCGAGCTTCACCTGCACGGCTATAATGTGAAAACCAAGGTCGCCGGTGAGAGCGAAGCAATCATGACCGTCAAAGCCCGTGCGGCCGGGCGTTTCGCCGTCGAGAGCCACGGTTTCGGCTCCGACCATCACGCTGAAAAGACGCTCCTGTATCTTGAAGTCCTGCCCCGCTAAACGATCGTGAATCGCCCTCTTCGCCATATTCTGCTCACCATCCTGGTGTTACTCGGCACGGCGACACCCGCCAGCGCCCATGCCTTCGCCCAGCGCTACGATTTGCCGATCCCGCTTTGGCTCTATCTGGTTGGCGCCGGCGCCACGGTCGCGGTGTCGTTCATCGTCGTCGGAATTTTCGTGCGGAAAGATCGCAAAGGCGACGAAGTCCCGCGCCTTGAACTGTTGGATACGCCGATCGGACGCGTTCTCGCCCATCGCCACGCGCTAACTCTGCTTCGGATATTGTCGGTATCGATTTTTGTCGTGCTGATCCTGGCCGGATTGTTCGGCGTCCAGGACACCCCGGAAGAAAACATCTTGCCGACCGCCATCTGGGTCATCTGGTGGGTCGGCCTGGCCTTCGCCAGCGCGCTTGTGGGGGACTTTTGGTCCCTGCTCAACCCTTGGCGCATCGCCGCCGAATGGGTCGCCAAAGTTGCCGGTCGTATGAAAGCGCCCGGCAAAGCGAAAGACCGGCCCTTACCAGCCCACGCCAGTGTCTGGCCGGCCG
>JBLHHE010000409.1:0-3100 GCA_047616465.1 Alphaproteobacteria bacterium | reverse complement strand
GCGTCAGAAATGGGCCGATACCATGCCCAACGTTGCCAAGGATTGGGTCGATTCATTGGAGAAGAAGGGGTTGCCGGGCAAAGTTGTGCTCAAATCCTATATGGACACGATGCGCGCGAACAACCAGCCGATACTGCGGCAGTGGGACAAGGACGTCGGGTCCTGACGCTAGTCCCGACGACGGCTCAATAATATGACCGATCTAACCGAGGGGACGCCACCATCTGGTGGCGCCCCTCAGGATATTCTCGATCGTATCCTAACTGTGATGAATACAATTGGGTCGGTTTGGATATTCGTTCTTATGGTGTTGATCGACACCGACGCCTTCAGCCGGACATTTTTTAATCATCCCTTTCATGGGGTGAATGAATTGGTTGAAATGTCGATTGTTGGCATCGTTTTCATGCAACTTGGCGATGCGACGCGCCGCGGTCGTTTGACGCGATCGGATGGCTTCTACGGACTTCTCCATTCACGCAAGCCAATGGCGGGACATGTCTTGGGCGCGGTCTTCGATCTGCTCTCTGTGTTGTTCTTCGTCATCGTGCTTTATGGCGTAATACCTGAACTGCACGATGCCTGGAAGTTCGACTATTTCGTCGGTGAGGAAGGGTTGTTCACGGTCGCTGAATGGCCGATCAAGTTCATCCTTGTGCTCGGCTGCACCGTAACCATGCTCCAATTCCTCAAAATGGCTGTGCGGCACGTAATACCGGTGCTGCGCGGCACGCGCTAGCGCCTGAAGGGATTTCCCAGACATGGGCGGAATCGAGTTAGGTATAGGGTCGGTCATCTTGATCGTCTTCCTCATTTATATGGGGCTGTACATTCCTGTGGCGCTGGGTCTGGTGTCATTTCTCGGCGTTTGGATTATCCGCGGCAACGTCGATATCGCGGTTGCGTTGCTGTCGGAATCGATCGCCGACACGGTTTCCGAACTGGTTTTTGCGGCGGTGCCGCTGTTTGCGCTGATGGGGTTGATCGTCAGCAAGACCGGCCTGGGCAAAGATGTCTACGAAGTCGCGAATTTTGCTTTTTTCCGGGTTCGCGGGGGCCTCGGTATCGCGACCGTAGCGGCCAACGCGATTTTTGCGTCAATCACCGGATCATCGATCGCGTCGGCCTCCGTCTTTACGCGGGTCGCTGTGCCCGAGATGCGGCGCTTCGGCTATAAAACACGCTTCACCGTTGGCGTTGTCGCGGGGTCGTCGGTGCTCGGCATGTTGATCCCGCCGAGCGCGATGCTGATCATCTACGCCATTGTGACCGAACAATCGGTTGGTCATATGTTCATCGCCGGCATTATTCCCGGCATTATTCTCTCGATAGCCTATGCTTTTCTAATTTTATTTCTGGCTTACGTTGTGCCCAATTTCGTCGGCGGGCAGCAGGCGGCGGATGTCGCAGCCGAGGATTGGGCGAATCTCACGTGGTTGGATTTGGTTCGCAAAATAGTACCGGTAATGTTCCTGGTCTTGGTGGTTCTCGGCGGTATTTATGGCGGCGTCTTTACGCCGACCGAAGCTGGAGCGGCGGGCTCGTTGGCGGCCCTTGGGATTGCCATATTGAGACGTGGATTTTCGTGGCGCGACCTGTGGGAGGTGCTTGTCGAGACCGGTTACATCACCGCGACAATCCTGTTCCTGATCATCACCGCATCGATGTATAGCCGCATGCTCGGCGTTGCGGCTCTGCCGACGGTATTCGGTGAATGGATATCGGGCTTCGACCTTACGTTGAACGAGTTGATGTTCGTCTATGTCTTGCTGATGGTTCTGCTCGGGACGATTATTGAAACCGCGTCGATCATACTTATCGTTGTGCCATTATTCCTGGTTGTGCTCGATAGTTTTGGCGTCAACCTGGTCTGGTTTGGCATTGTCACGGTGGTCGGGGCGGAGATCGGTTTGTTGACGCCGCCGCTGGGCATTTCGTGCTTTGTGATCAAGAGCACGATCGACGATCCAACCGTATCCCTGGCCGATATCTTTGCCGGCGCGTTCCCGTTCGCCGTGACGATGCTGCTCGTTCTGATATTATTGATATTGTATCCGTCTCTCAGCTTGGCGCTGCTCTAACAACCCGTTAGCTTGTGTTTTCTTTGGGGTCACCGCAATCGCGGAGGAGGAGACTTATGTTGATTATCTGGGGGCGGGATACGTCGTCGAATGTGCAAAAGCTCCTATGGAGCTGCACCGAGATGGGCGTTTCGTATGATCGCCGGGATATGGCCGGGAAATACGGCTTTACCGATGACTATCTCGCCATAAACCCGAACCGGGTTGTGCCGACCATCGATGATGATGGGTTCGTCCTTTGGGAGTCGAATGCCTGTCTGCGTTATCTCGCTGCCAAGCATGATGCCGGCACCTTGTGGCCGGAAGATCTGCAGGTTCGCGGCAACGCCGACCGGTGGATGGATTGGGCGACGACGACAGCCTGGGCGGCATTGCGTCCGGTGTTCCACGGCCTGATACGCACCTCGGCCGAACAACGCGATATGGCTGCCATTACGGCGGCGGCCAAATCGACCGGCGAGATTCTAGCGATGCTCGACGACTGGCTCGCCACCCGCGATTTCGTGTGCGGCGATACCTTCACCATGGGCGATATTCCGCTCGGCGTTGCCGTCTACCGCTGGTACGCGCTCGATATCGAACGGCCCGAGCGACCCAACGTACGTGCCTGGTACGAGAGATTGTGCGAGCGCCCCGGCTACCGGGAACACATCATGATCCCGCTGCAATAGACCGGGAATTGGGGAGAGTAAAATGCAGATATTCAAAGACCGGGTGCCCTATTCGGCGATCGTCGACCGGCCGCCGATGAAACTGCCCGACGGCAAGCGTATGGCGGTGTGGTTCATCGCTAATGTCGAGGATTGGGACATCGCCCGGCCGATGCCGCGCACCGTATTGCCGCCGCCCATGGGCGTGCCGCTGTTGCCCGATCTGCCCAACTGGTCGTGGCACGAATACGGCATGCGTGTCGGCTTTTGGCGGATCGCCGAAGCGTTCCAAAAATATGGCGTTCGGCCGACCATGGCGGTCAATGGCCGGGTTTGCGAAAACTACCCGCGCATCGCCGAAGAGGCGCT
>JBLHHE010000408.1:0-3115 GCA_047616465.1 Alphaproteobacteria bacterium | reverse complement strand
CCATCGGCAATGCGCCGACGGCGTTATTCCGGCTGCTCGAAGGATTAGCGGACGGCTGGCCTCGTCCGGCGCTAATCGTCGGTATGCCGGTGGGATATGTCGGCGCTGCCGAGGCCAAGCAAGCCCTCATCGACGCCGGCGCCGCGCCTTTCATCGCCCTGACGGGCCGGCGCGGCGGTAGCGCCGTCGCCGCGGCCACGATAAATGCCCTGGCGATCGAACAGAGCTCGGCTCCATGAACGCCTGGATAAGTGTGATCGGATTGGGCGCGGACGGGTCCGAGGGTCTGCCGCCGGCGGCGCGGGCCATAATCGATAACGCCGAGTTGCTGGTCGGCGGCGAACGCCATCTCGCGTTGGCCAGTAACGGTCCCTGCGAGAAGATCGCCTGGGAGTCTCCGCTCGACGCCACCATGGCGATCATCGACGCAAACCGGGGGCGGCGGGTCGTTGTACTGGCCACCGGCGACCCCATGGCCTACGGCATCGGCAGCACTTTGGCGCGCCATTTTGCGCCCGAGGATATGGCGATCATTCCAACGCCCGGCGCCTTCAGCCTGGCCGCCGCGCGGCTGGCTTGGCCCCTCGACAATTGCGTCTGCCTGACCCTGCACGGAAGACCCCTCGAGCTGTTGGCCTATCACGCCCAACCCGGCGCGCGGTTGCTGATCCTCAGCCATGATGGATCGACCCCGGCCAAGGTCGCGGCGCGGCTGACCGAGCTTGGGTATGGATCCAGCCCGATGTCGGTTCTGGAGAATATGGGCGCGGCCAACGAGGCTCGCCATGACGGCAACGCCGAGGCGTGGTCCCCGACAAGCGTCGCCGACCTCAACACCATCGCCGTCGATTGTGTCGCCGGACCCACCGCACAAATCTATTCCCACACGCCGGGGCTGCCCGACGGCGCCTTCCTGCACGATGGGCAATTGACCAAGCGGATGGTGCGCGCCGCCACCCTGGCCGCTCTGGCGCCCCTGCCGGATCAACATTTATGGGATTTGGGCGCGGGCAGTGGCGCGGTCGCCATCGAATGGCTACGGGCGGCCCAAAATGCCCAAGGACGCGGCGCGTCAGCGGTCGCGGTCGAGCGGGACCCGGCGCGGGCTGCGCGGATTGCCGAGAACGCCAACCGCCTGGGCACGCCGTTCCTGGAAATTATCACCGCCGATATCGCCGCGGCGCTGCCGGATTTGACGACCCCGGACGCGGTCTTCATCGGCGGCGGATTGACCACCGAAGGCCTGGTCAAGACCGCCTGGCACGCTCTCAATTTCAGCGGGCGCTTGGTGGCGAATGCCGTAACCCTGGAGGGCGAGCAGGTTTTGGCCGCCGCCCATGCCACGTTCGGCGGCGCGCTATCGCGTATCGCCGTCAGCCACGCCGAACCGGTCGGCGATCGCACCGGCTGGCGACCCGCCATGCCGGTCACCCAATGGTCCGGTATAAAATCATGAGCGGCACCGTGTACGGCATCGGCGTGGGGCCCGGCGATCCCGAATTGATGACGCTCAAAGGCGCGCGGCTGCTCAGCGCGTGCCCGGTCATCGCCTACCCGGCGCCGGAGACCGGCGACAGCCTGGCCCGGCGCATTGCCGCGCCGCACATGCCCGACGACGCCACGGAAATTATCATCCGCACGCCGATGTCGACCGATCGGTTTCCCGCCGAGGAAGTCTATGACCGCGCCGCGACGAGCATCGGCGAACATCTCGCCGCCGGCCGGGATGTCGCCGTGCTGTGCGAGGGAGATCCCTTTTTCTACGGCTCGTTCATGTACCTGTTCGCGCGCCTCGCCGAGCAATGGCCGGTCGAAGTGGTGCCCGGTGTGTCGTCGCTGATGGCCTGCGCCGCAACGCTCGGCGCGCCCCTTGCCGCGCGCAACGACGTGCTGACCGTTCTGCCCGCCCCCTTGGACGATGCAATTTTGAGCGATCGTCTGGCGGGGTGCGATGCCGCCGCGATCATCAAAGTCGGCCGCCATTTTGGCCGGGTGCGCGCGCTTCTAAACAATCTCGGCCTCGCCGAGCGGGCCCGCTATATCGAGCGGGCGACCATGACCGAACAGCGTG
Organism: Alphaproteobacteria bacterium; assembly: GCA_047616465.1. Classification (GTDB taxonomy): domain Bacteria; phylum Pseudomonadota; class Alphaproteobacteria; order UBA6615; family UBA6615; genus JABDJY01. The sequence continues at coordinate 1,044 of JBLHHE010000408.1, read as the reverse complement.
TCGTTGCGCTCGATGAGGTGGATAGCAACAGCGTGCCCTATTTTTCCATGGTCTTGGTGCACACAAGAGGGGCAGCCTGGACGTGAGCACCTCACCCCTACCGTCTAACGTAGCGCTGGTGGCTCTGACCGCCGGCGGGGCCAGCCTGGCGCGCCGGCTGGCGCGCGATCTGCCCGGCGCAAAAGTACATGGCCTGGCCGCCCGCGTTGCCGATGCAGACGTCGTGTTTGACGACGTAAGCCGCCATCTGGCCGGCCTGTTCGCAGGCGGCGCGGCCATCGTCGGCATCTGCGCCAGCGGCATATTGATCCGCGCCTTGGCGCCCTACCTGGCCGACAAACGAAACGAGCCGCCGGTCGTCGCCGTCGCCGCGGACGGTTCCGTCGCCGTGCCGTTGTTGGGGGGTCACAATGGCGCCAACGCCCTGGCCCGCCAAATCGCGGCGCTGCTCGGCGGCACCGCGGCGATCACCACGGCCAGCGATCTCGCCAGCGGCAGCGCGCTGGACGACCCGCCGCCCGGCTGGACGGCCGTCAATCCGGAGATGGCGAAATCGGTCGCCGCCCTATGGCTCGCCGGCAAGCCGATCGCCCTGCGCCACGATGCCGGCGATGCGACATGGCTGCGCGAGAGCGCCATAAAGTTTACCAACGCCGGCGCCGCCGCTGTCCGTATCACCGACCGCGCGCAACCGCCGGGCAAGGACGAACTGCTGTTGCATCCGCCGAGCCTGGTCCTCGGTGTGGGTTGCGAACGCAACACCGACCCCCAGGTGCTGATATCCCTGGTAGATCAAACCCTTGCAGAGGCTGGTCTGGCGCCGCAATCGGTCGCGCTGGTGACCTCGCTCGATGTGAAAATGGATGAACCGGCGGTCCATGCCGTAGCGGCGCATTTAGACGCCCCCTTACGATTTTTCGACGCCACCACCCTGGAAGCGGAAACACCGCGCCTGGCAACCCCGTCGGATCTAGTGTTTCGCGCGGTCGGCTGCCATGGGGTCGCGGAAGGGGCAGCCCTCGCCGCAGCGGGCGCAGATGGCGC
>JBLHHE010000407.1:0-3120 GCA_047616465.1 Alphaproteobacteria bacterium | reverse complement strand
ATAGTGAATAATTGTGCCGCGCTTAAACCGGTTCAGATCGTCGGCATCATCGACCGGCGAGCGCACCGGCGGTTCCTGCTCGGCGCGCGACGGCGCTAAGGGCCGCGAGGGGCTTGGTTCGGGTGCCGCTGGCGCGCGTGCCCATTCGGGCAGGGGGGGTATCTCAATTCGCCGCTGGGTCGCCGTGTCGGTATCGGGCGCATCCTGTTGCGCGGATTCCAAGCGCAAAATTGTCGGCTCGATGGCCTCGGGATCGGTGGCGAGGAAGGGGCTCTCCAGGGACCGGGCAACACCCTCCAGGGCGTCTTGAACCAGCCGGTACCAACAATCGTCTGGCGCGCCCCGGGCGGTCTCCCAGCCGCAAATGTAGAGCCGGTCACCGGCCCGGGTCATCGCCACGTAGAGCAGCCGGCGATATTCCTCGGCCTGGAGCTGGCGCGCCCGGTCATGGGCCGCAGTGGCGGCGCCGTCGCGATCCTCGGCGCGCGGCGCCCACAGCATGATTCCACTATCTGCGGGCCATAGCAGATGGGGCGAGGCGACGGGGGTCTGCATGGTATCGGGCAAGATGACTATGGGCGCCTGCAGACCCTTGGCACCGTGTACGGTCATCACCCGCACCGCCCCGCCGGCCTGTTCCAGATCACGTTTCACCTCGGCGCGGCCGGTCGCCATCCAATGGAGAAATCCCTGCAACGAGGGCGTATTGGTGCGCTCATAGGCCAGCGCTAGGGACAGAAATTCATCGAGCGGGTCGGCGGCGTCGGGTCCCAGGCGCGACAGGATAGACGCGCGGCCCCCCTGGTTCAGGAGTTGCGAATACAGCTCATAGGGCCGCAGAAAGTCGACCTCGCCCAACAGACGCGCAAGATACGCATGGGCGCGCCCGAAGCGGGTATCGTCGCCGGCGCGCTGCCGCAGGGCCTGCCAAACGCTGCCGTCACGCTGGTGGGCCAACGCGAACAGATCGTCGTCGTCCAACCCCAGCAGCGGTCCTTTCAAGACGGTCGCCAAAGTCAGATCGTCTTCCGGCAACAGCAGAAATTCGCCCAGCGCCAGCAGGTCCATCACCGCCAGTTGCTCGTTCAGAACCATGCGGTCGACACCGGCGACGGCGACGTTCAAATCCTTCAACGCGCGCACCAGCGCTTCGACAAACGGGCCGCGCCGGCGCACCAGGATCATGATGTCCGACGCCTCGATCGGCCGACCGCGACTTTCCAGAATCTCACCCTGGTGTATCCACGATGCAATCCGCCGCGCCACCAAGCCGGCTAAGCGTTCGCGCGCACCGGGGACGGAAACCCGCTCCACCGGCGGCTTCCAGGGCTCCGGCTCGGGCGGGCCGATGGGTTTCAAGGGCGGCCAGATCTCAACGCAGCCGCCGACGCCGGCCCTGATCGGTAAATGCTCGAGCGGACCGTCACCCTCGACCACGCCGCTGCGCGCGGGCTCTCGGGCAAACACCGCATCCACGGCTTGCAGCACCGGGCCGGTCGAGCGAAACGATACATCGAGGCGCACATCGTCCCAGCCGCGTTCGGCATCGATCGCGCGCTGGTTAAAATAGCGCCGCATCCCCTCGAAAGCCTCGGGTTGGGCGCCTTGAAAACTGTAAATCGATTGTTTGACGTCGCCGACGGCAAACACACTGCGCGTCGGCAGCCGCGCGTCTTCAAGCGTCTCGTCGCGCGACCCAAAGCCGGTGAAGAATTCATCCGCCAGCGCGGCCACGACCCGCCACTGATCGGGGTTGGTGTCCTGCGCCTCGTCGATGAGAATATGGTCGATGCCGCCGTCGAGTTTGAACAACACCCAGGCGGCGCGGCCTTCGGCCTCGAGCAATTGGCGGGTGCGGATAATCAGATCGTCATAGTCGAGCAGGGCGCGCGCCGACTTATGGCGAGTGTAGGATTCGATAAGAGCATCGGCGATGCGAATCAGTACCGACGTTGCTTGGGCTATATTGGCGCTGCGCAGATGCGCGCGGGTCGCCTGGATCCGCGCCGCCTCAGCGGCCAGAATATCACCGGCCTCGGGGTCGCTCGCCAGTGCTGGTTTCGTAATCAGCGATTTGCGGATCTCGCCGGGCTGGGTCAGAAAGACGCTGCTATGGGCCTCGAAAAGATGCGGGCGATTGTCCGGTTCGGCCAACCAGCGCCCGATCGCATCGGCCCGCTTTTGATCGGCGGCGCTGCCTTGCAACAAAGCGGCAATGGCTCGGCGTAGGCCGTCACCCTCGAACGATCCCGCCTCGCAGGCTGCGCCGATAATAGCCTCCGGCGTATCTCCTGCATTCAGCCCGAGTGTCTCGTAAATAGCTGTTATCAAAGGATCGACGCCGCCATGGCGGGAAATTAAGTCGGCGATGCGGCCCCGCGCCGCGGTTAATTCGGCCATAAGCTCAGGAAATCGTGTCTCATGGATGCGGCTGGTGATGTCGGCCACCGCTGCGGCCAATGCGCCATCGTCGGATTGCGCGCGCACCATAAGTTCCAGTTGCACCGCCTCCAGCAACTCGCTGGAATCGCGCTCATCCATCACCGCAAAATGGGGCACCACCTGGGCCTCGATGGGAAAGCGCCGTAACACCGACTGGCAGAACGCGTGGATGGTCATGATCTTCATGCCGTCGGGAACGTCGAGCACCTGCGCGAACAAGCGCCGTGCCCGGCCAATCTGCGCGGCGCCGACCGGCTTGCGGGTCAACGCCTGCAGTTTCGACTCCAGCGCCTCAGTGTCGGCGATCGCCCAATTCCCCAACTCGCCATTGATCCGCTGGGCCATTTCCGCCGCCGCCGCCTTGGTGAAGGTTAGGCAAAGGATGCGCTGGGGCGCCACGCCGGTCAGTAACAGGCTCAAGACCCGGTCGGTCAGCACCTTGGTCTTACCCGATCCCGCCGACGCCGCCACCCAGGCGCTGGCGTGCGGGTTCGCCGCCCGGCGCTGATTAACGTCGGTCAGTTGGCGCAGTTGTTCGGGAACCGCGGCGACACTCATGAATCGTCTCCGCCATCGGCGCCCGGCGCCGACCATTCCTTAACCCGGGCCAGATGTTCGTAATCGGAATAACGCGGGGCCCAGTTGGCGCGGGGTCGGCTTTCGTAGGGCGTTGCCGGA
>JBLHHE010000406.1:0-3128 GCA_047616465.1 Alphaproteobacteria bacterium | reverse complement strand
TGCGGTGCAGATTCTGGAAATCCGAGCCGTGCCGGTTACTGGCAAGACCGCCTTTGCCATCAAGCTCGGGCGGAATCTCGACCTTGATGACGTCGGCGCCCCAGTCGGCGAGCTGGCGCACGCAAGTAGGACCCGAGCGCACCCGGGTTAAATCAAGCACGGTGATGTCGGATAAAACCGACGCGGCCGGTGTATGTGGCATTTAGATAACGCTCCCTATAGGACTTCCCCATTGTCGGGTTAGAATGGCTGGCCGGCAATGGGGCGGCGCGAAATTATGGGAGAATAAGAATGGCATTTTACGAATTACGGCAATACAAGGTGCGGCCCGGTAAAATGGATGAGTGGCTGGAATTGATGGAAACGGAAATTATTCCCTTCCAGGTTTCAAAAGGCATGGTCATCACCGGCAGCTACCGCGGCGAAGAAGACGATAGCGTTTATATCTGGATGCGCCGTTTCGAAGATGAAGCCAGCCGCGAGAAGCTTTATGCGGCAGTGTATGAAAGCGATCGTTGGAAAGAGTATTTCGCGCCGCTTACACCCACGTTGCTCGATCGCGAGGGTATGGTGATAACCCGCATCGTGCCCACCGAGAAATCGACCGCGCAGTAACGAAGCGCTGTAATGCTTAAGCCGCGCCGCAAGCGGTAATAACAACAAGGGGGAGACCGGCCGATGGTCGATGACAACTCATCCAGCAGGCCTGTGGCGCTGGTCACGGGGGCGTCCTACGGTTTAGGCGCCGAGATCGCCAAAACATTGGCGCACGATGGCTTCGATGTGGCGATTACCGAACTGAGTACCGATGATCTCAGTGATACGGTCGCCTCGGTCGAGGCTGCGGCGGGTGCCCGGGCCGCAGCCATAGCACTCGATCTACGGTCGATGGAAAGTATCGAAGGCGCGGTCGCCGGAACGATCGATGCGCTCGGACAGATCGATGTGCTGGTCAACAATGCGGGGTTGCTTATCGCCAAGCCCGCCTTAGATGTCACCCCCGACCAGTGGGACCAGGTCATGTCGGTCAATGTGAAGGGCAGCTATTTTATGGCGCAGCACGTTGCCCGCCATCTGATCGATACGGGCCGGGCCGGCTCGATCATCAACATCGCCTCGACCTTCACCACTATCGGAACGCCGAACGTGTCGCCCTACGGTATTTCCAAGGCGGCGGTCGGCGGCATTACCCGCCACCTTGCTGTCGAGTGGGCCCCCTTTGGTATCCGCGTTAATGCGGTGGCGCCGGGAACGGTCGAGACCAAATATCGGGCCGAGATAATGGCCGCTAATCCCCAGCGTCGGGAAGCCAGCATCGCCAAGATTCCGATGGGCCGGTTTGGTACGCCGGAGGACATGGCCGGCGCCGTATCCTATCTGGCGAGCCCCGCCGCGGCCTATGTCAACGGCCATGTGCTTACCGTCGATGGCGCCCTGACGATTTCCTAAAGAGTCGCCTCACCATTGCATTTCGCCTATCTGCCGGTGAATATCGGCGTCCGGTTCTCCCGGTGCGCCGCCATGCCCTCATCCACATCGTGGCTCCATTCCAGGGCGTGGCGCAGGGCGTCCGACAATTCCCGCGCGGCTTTGAAGCCCGGTTCCTGCCGCACCCGCATGATGCGCTTGGCGCCGCGGATCGCCAGCGGGCCATTGGCGCCGATTTGCTGCGCCATTTCATGGGCGGCGTTCCACAAATCAGCGGCCGGGTAGGCGTATTCGACAAAGCCGATGCGCTCCATCGTAGCCGCGTCGATTTCGCGGCCGGTGCAGATCAGCTCCAGCGCGCGGCCTTGTCCAATCACGAGGGGCAGGCGATGGGGCGCGCCGGCGCCAGGAAAGCCACCCCATTTGGCTTCGGGCAGGGCCAGGGTGGCGTGATCGGCGACCAGCCGGATATCGCAGGCCAGCGCCAGTTCCGACGCGCCGGCGCGGATCGCGCCGTTGATCACCGCTATGACGATTTGCGGCAGGGCCTCGATGGCGTCGAACACGGTATTGGCCAGCACCACCGTCTCCAGAACCTCGTCTTTGGATAGGCTGGCGCGGATCACAGGATTGAGCAGACCGGCGGAGAAAAAGTCGCCGCCGTTTCCGGTAACCAGCACCGCCTGCACGTCGTCGCTTGCTCCGAGCGTTTCGGCTATCGCCCCCAGCCGTTCCAGGTTTGCCCGGGTGAGACGGTTTTCGTCTTCGGCCCGATTAATGGTGATCGTCGCTATCGGCGCATCGATGACGAGTTGTATTTCCGTCGCTTGCTGGTCGTTCCCGCTAGTGGCCTGCGCCATAATCTCTCTCCCAAATTTATCGTTAGTTAGAAACATTTATATGTTCCGGTCAATTTTTTGCGGATTTGGTCGCTTTCGACCGTAAACATCCGTTCCGTCATCCCCCCTGACGTGCCAGACTGTTGCGTAAATACAGACGGGCGTAAGAGGCCCGCCAGCGCTTGCCCTATAGGAGAGATCACATGCAGTTCGGCATCGGACAATCGGTTAAGAGAAAAGAAGATCCGCGGTTTCTGACCGGCCGGGGGCAATATGTCAGCGATATAGACCTCGCCAGACAGACCCACGCGGTGTTCATTTACTCGACCCACGCCCATGCCGATATCAAATTCATCGATACCGCGGCGGCCGAGACTGCGCCCGGTGTGATCGCGGTGTTAACGGGCAAGGACTATGCCGGCGACGGCATGGGGGCCGTGCCGCCTGAAATGATGCCGGAAGATATGGGCGGGCCGAAGGGGTACCGCACGGCGCACATGCCCTTGGCGGTCGACCGGGTTCGGTTTGTCGGCGAGCGTGTCGTGGTGGTGATCGCGCAGACCGAAGCCCAGGCCCACGATGCGGCTGATTTGGTCTCAATCGATTACAGCGAGCTGCCCGTGGTCGTGCGGGCGATTGATGCGGTCGCCGAGGGCGCGCCGCAAATCTATGCCGAGGCGGCGAACAACACCTCGTTTACCCTGCGTATGGGCAACGCCGAAGCCACCGAGCAGGCGTTTGCGCAGGCCCATCACGTCACCCGCGTCAGCATCTACAATAATCGTCTCAACGCCATGACCATGGAGCCGCGCAGTTGCATCGGCGACTATGACCGCGGCACCGACCGGGTCACGCTCTATA
>JBLHHE010000405.1:0-3132 GCA_047616465.1 Alphaproteobacteria bacterium | reverse complement strand
TCGGTCCGTTCGCCGGCAAGTTTCTGTGGCCTCTATGGCATACGGCCGAGCCATGGCCGGGTGCCTTTGGAGGCAGTTATGAAGTTGGCGGAGAGCTTCGACACCATCGGCTGGTTCGCCCGCACACCGGAATTGCTGCGCGATGTTGGCGCCGTGCTGTTTGGCGAGGTTAATCCGCCGCCGGCGCCCGGACGCCTGCTGGTCGCCGCCGATGTCATGGAAATCGTCGACGAAGCGACACGCGCCGCGCTGCTGGGGGCGGTCGACAAGGTGGCTGGATTGCTGGGCGCACCCGAACCGGTGCGGGTTTCCAATCTAGAGGGGCTGCCCGGCCTCGATGCCTGGGTCGCCGTGACGCGGGCGGTTTGGGGCGGTGAGGCCTGGGCCGAGCACGGCGAATGGATTAGCTCAGTCCAGCCGACATTCGGCTCGGGCGTCGCCGCGCGCTTCGAGGCGCGCTCGAAAGTCACCGCCGACGAGTGGGCGGTGGCGCGCATCCAGCGCGAAGTTGTTGCCGCCCATCTCAGCCAGTTACTGGCCGGCGGTAATGTGCTGGCGCTACCGGCGGCGCCGGGTATCGCGCCCCTGCGCGGCGGTACGGATGCGGACATCGACCCCTTCCGCGAGCGCAACGAGCCCATCGGCTGCAGCTCGGGCCTGGCGCGGTTGCCCCAGATCAGCCTGCCCCTGGCGACCCTCGATGGATTTCCCCTTGGCCTTGGCCTTGCCGCGGCCCCCGGCAATGATGAGATGTTGTTGGATATTGCCGTCGCGCTCGTCGATGCCGGCGTCGCGCCCTATGTGCCTATACCGAAAGCGAGCTGATTATGAGCGATATGTTTAGACAGGAAGTCTCCGGATTCTGCAGCCACGCGAACCTCCAAGTGGACGGTTCCGGGGACGGTCCGCTCAAGGGGCTGGCATTTGCCGTCAAGGACATCATCGATGTCGCCGGCCAGGTTACCGGCGGCGGCAACGCCGAGTGGTTCCGCACCCACGAGCCGGCGCAACGCCATGCGCCGGTGGTGCAGATGCTGTTGGATGCCGGCGCTAACATGGCGGGCAAGACCATCACCGAAGAGTTCGCCTATGGCATGATCGGCGAGAATTTCCACTATGGCACGCCGCGCAACGCCGCCGCCCCGGGCCGCATCCCCGGCGGGTCGTCGTCGGGGTCGGCGTCGGTGGTTTCCGCCGGCGAAGTGGATTTCGCCCTGGGCACCGATACCGGCGGTTCGGTGCGCGTGCCGGCCTCGTTCTGCGGCCTCTACGGCCTGCGGCCGAGCCATGGCCGGGTGCCGCTCGAGGGCATATTGCCGTTGGCCCCAAGCCTCGATACGTGCGGCTGGTTCGCGCGCGATCCAGACATGATGAGGCGGGTCGGCGAGGTCATGCTCGACTGGCAGACGCCGGTGGCGGCAGGCCGTTTTCTGGTGGCGCGGGATACGTTTGGCGTGGCCGGCGCCCAAGTGCGCGAGGCCCTATCGCCGGCACTGGCGCGGGCGGCGGAGATTCTCGGCGCGCCGCAGGAAATCGACGCCGGCGCTCTCCACGGCCTGGAAGATTTGGCCGATTGGGCGAAAGTTATGCAGGTGGTCCGCGGATCGGAAGCCGCGGGCTCCCATCTGGCCTGGATTACAGCCACCGACCCGGTCATGGGGCCGGGCTTTCGAGAGCGTTTCGAGGCCGGCGGGCGCTATACCAGCGAAGATATCGCCGCGGCGACGGCAACGCGCGCGCGCATCGAGGGGCATTTCGATGCGTTGCTCGCCGACGGGGCGGTGATGGCGGTACCGGCAGCACCGGCGGTGCCGCCGCCGGTGTGCAGTCCGGAGGGCGTGTACGACACGTTGCGGAACAACAATGAACGTTACAACGGCATGGCGCCCCTGGCCCGGCTGCCGCAAATAAGCTTACCGCTGGGCCAAGTCGATGGACTACCCATCGGGCTTGGCTTGATCGCGGCCCATGGCAATGATGAATTGCTGCTCGATATCGCTGTCGCCATGGGGGCGTAACGATGGCCGATTATAAAACCCTCGACGATATGGACGTGGCGGGACAGCGCGTCTTGGTGCGGGCGGATTTGAACGTGCCGATGGCCGATGGCCGGGTTACCGACGCCTCGCGGCTTGACCGCTTGGCGCCGACCTTGCTCGAATTGGCCGATAACGGCGCGCGGGTGGTTATCCTGTCCCATTTTGGCCGCCCGTCCGGCCAAATCGTGCCCGACCTTTCCCTGCGGCCGGTGGCGGCCGCGCTCGGTGAATGTCTCGGCCGGCCCGTTGCCTTTGCGCCCGATTGTATCGGCGATACCGCCCGGGCGGTGGTTGCGGGGCTCGCCGATGGCGATATCGCCGTGCTCGAAAATCTGCGCTTTCACGGGGGCGAAGAGGGTAACGATCCGGTATTCGCCGCGGCTCTGGCGGCGCTGGGCGATCTCTACGTCAACGACGCTTTTTCCGCCGCCCACCGGGCCCATGCCTCGACCGCGGCGCTGGCCCATTTGCTGCCGTCGGCGGCCGGCCGCTTTATGCAGGCCGAGCTCGATGCGTTGGCCGCCGCACTGACAAGCCCGGTTAGACCCTTGGTGGCGATCGTCGGGGGGGCCAAGATATCGACCAAGATCGACCTGTTGGGCAATCTGTCGCGCAAGGTCGACGCTCTGATCATCGGCGGCGCTATGGCGAATACCTTTCTTAACGCCGAGGGGATCGCCGTTGGTAAGTCCCTGTGCGAACACGATATGGCGGCGACGGCGCGCCATATTATGGCGGCGGCGCGCGCGGCCGATTGCAATATCATTCTACCGGTCGATGCGGTTGTCGCGCCCTCGTTCGCGGCGGGTAGCCCCGACACCATCGTGGCCATCGATGCGGTTCCGGCTGACCAAATGATTTTGGATGTTGGCCCCAAAACAGTCGCGCAATTGGCTGTCGTGCTGGGAGGCGCCAAGACTTTGGTTTGGAATGGCCCGCTAGGGGCTTTTGAAATACCGCCGTTCGACCGGGGCACGGTGGCCCTTGCCCAAGTGGCGGCAGGGCTCACCGATAGCGGTTCCCTGACCTCGATTGCCGGCGGGGGCGATACCGTGGCGGCGCTTAATCACGCTGGGGTCGCCGGCCGCTTCAG
>JBLHHE010000404.1:0-3148 GCA_047616465.1 Alphaproteobacteria bacterium | reverse complement strand
AAGGAACCGACGTAACTCTAACGATGTCGCATGTCGCCGCCCTGCAAGAGGTTCGAAGCGTGTTGCAGGCGATCGGCGTCGGGCGGCAGGCAGATGATGAAATTGCATCGGTGGCTTCAGAGGTGGAACTTCCGATGCCAAGTCGAACCATGCTCTAGGCGGTAGGCGCCGTACCAACGATATGAATGCAACGAGTGATAAATTAACACCGGTAAAATCCAGCGACGCGGAGGTGAAGGCGTTTCTGGATAAGGTGGCGACGGTATCGCAATCCATGCCGCCCGGCCATCGGGGCCGGTTGCTGTTTGCTATCGATGCGACCCTAAGTCGCGAGCCGACTTGGGATATGGCCTGCGCAATCCAGTCCGAAATGTTTGTGGCCACCCAGGGGCTCGGAGGATTGGAAGTCCAGCTCGCCTTCTATCGCGGGTTTGGTGAGATGAAAGTCACCAAATGGCTTGGCAGTCCGCAGGAATTGGTCAAGCGTATGAGCCAGGTACGCTGCCTGGCCGGACGCACTCAAATTCGTAAGGTTCTTCGCCACGCCTTGAAAGAAACCAGGCGTAAGAAAGTCCACGCGCTGGTCTTTGTCGGCGACGTCGTTGAAGAAGATATCGACGAACTAGGTCATTTGGCCGGTCAGTTGGGCCTTGTCGGCACGCCGGTGTTTATCTTTCACGAAGGCGGCGAACCGGTGTCGCGGCTGGGGTTTGAGCAGATCGCACGCCTCTCCAACGGCGCCTATTGCGCGTTCGATGCGGGAAGCGCGGGCCAGTTGAGTGAAATGTTGAAGGCGGTGGCCGTCTATTCGGCGGGTGGCCGTTTGGCGCTCGAAGATTTTGGGCGTCGTGTTGGCGGCAAGGCGCTGCAGATAACCCATCAGATAACCGGCAAAAACTGAGAACTGTAGATGTTTCCCTGGCTCATACTCGCGCTCGCACTCATCGCCGGCTTTTATCTCGTCGCTCGCTGGTGGGTGCAGGCACCCCCCCATCAACTCTTGCAGGCGCTGCGATGGACCGGCGTTGTCATTGGTGTGTTCTTACTGGTTGTGATCGTCTTATCGGGGCGGTGGAACTGGTTGCCGGGCTTATTATTTGTGGCGCTGCCTTGGCTGATTCGGACCCGCGCCCGTAATACCTTGAACAAAAACGCCCGCGGCCCAAGCTCCGGGCAGTCGAGCAACATTTCGACGCGCTTTCTGCGCATGGAATTAGATCACGACAGTGGCGAGATGACCGGTGAGATCACAGCCGGCCAGTTCTCGGGGCGCGGCCTCGATCAATTGAACCTTGGAGAATTGATCGAGTTATGGCGCGAATGCGCCGCGGAGGACGAGCAATCCCGCCTGGTGCTGGAGAACTATCTCGACCGGGCTCACCCGGAGTGGCGCAGCGTTGCTGGGGCAGGCCCCCGCGAAGAGGCCCCGGGCGGGCGCAGCGACAGCCCCTGGGCAAACACCGGCATGAGCGCGGATGAGGCCTGCAAAATTCTGGGTGTTGCGCCGAGCGCCTCGGCGGAGGATATAGAGAGCGCCTATCGCCGGGTCATGAAGAGCGCGCACCCCGATCAGGGGGGCTCTGACTGGATGGCGGCCAAGGTTAATCAGGCGAAAGACGTGTTATTGGGCAGTTAGCCTTTAACAAACTTACTGTGCTACGGCTTGCACGTTCTCGAAGCGCTGTGGCACAAGAATCTCGAATTAGCTCTGTCTACACGGCGCTCACAACAGCTCGGCTCTCTTTTCATGGCGACACGTGTACGAAAGGCAATCTTTCCCGTCGGCGGTCTTGGCACCCGGTTTCTGCCGGCGACCAAGGCGATGCCGAAAGAAATGCTGCCGATTGTCGATCGGCCGTTGATTCAATATGCCGTTGACGAGGCGCGCGATGCCGGGATCGAAGAGTTCATCTTTGTGACCGGCCGTGGCAAGGCGGCCATCGAAGACCATTTCGATCACAGTTTCGAGCTTGAACAAACGCTGGAAGCGAGAGGTAAGTCGGCCGAATTGGCGGCGCTGCGCGCCTGGTTGCCGAAACCCGGACAAATCGCTTATGTGCGGCAACAGGAGCCGCTGGGTTTGGGGCATGCCGTGTGGTGCGCCCGTAATCTGATCGGCGATGAACCTTTCGCTGTTCTGCTTGCTGACGATTTAATCCTGTCCGAGACGCCGTGTTTAAAACAAATGATGACGGTGTTCGATGAAGAGGGTGGCAACGTCGTCGCGGCGATGGAAGTGCCTCACGAACACACATCGCGTTACGGCATCATTGAGTCAGGCGGCGCCACAGGGTCGGTGCATCCGATCAAGGGCCTGGTCGAAAAGCCGGCGCCCGATGACGCCCCGTCGAACCTGGCCGTGGTTGGCCGCTATATATTGATGCCGGAAGTGTTCGGCGAATTGGAACGCCAGGACATTGGTGCGGGGGGCGAAATCCAATTGACCGACGCCATGGCTTGTTTGATCGGACGCCAGCCGTTTCACGGTCAGGTCTTCGAGGGAAAGCGCTTTGACTGCGGCGATAAGTTGGGCTTCCTCGAAGCCAATTTTGCTTTTGCCCTGGAACGCGAGGATTTAGGCCCCGCGTTGCGCCAAGTGCTCGCGACCTACGGAGTCTGATCCATGCGTATTGTGATGGTTGGCACGGGCTATGTGGGCTTGGTGTCAGGTGCCTGCTTTTCCGAGTTCGGTTGGGACGTTGTGTGCGTCGACAAAGATGCCGACAAAATTGCCATGCTGTTACGCGATGAGTTGCCGATCTACGAGCCCGGCCTTGACGATTTGGTGAAACGCAACGTTGCCGCGGGCCGCCTCGACTTCACGACCGATCTGGCCGCTGCAGTATCTGGCGCCCAGGCGGTTTTCATTGCCGTCGGCACGCCGTCGCGGCGCGGCGACGGCCACGCGGATTTATCTTACGTCTACGCCGCCGCCGAAGAGATCGCCGTGCACGCCGATCCGGGCACTATCGTGGTCACAAAATCCACAGTGCCGGTGGGGACCGGGCGCGAAATCAAAGCCCGTATCGAGGCGGTGCGAACTGACAATGGTCTCGATGTGGCGGCAAATCCCGAGTTCCTGCGGGAAGGGTCGGCGATCGAGGATTTCATGCGGCCCGACCGGGTCGTCATAGGTGCTGAAACCGAA
>JBLHHE010000403.1:0-3157 GCA_047616465.1 Alphaproteobacteria bacterium | reverse complement strand
GATACCGTTAGCCAAAAAAACGCACCAGATGATCACCGCCCAGTCCAAGGCGCTGGATAAGGAGCTCCTCGACAAGCTGGCGGGGGTCGGATTCAAGCTCGATTTCGGCGCCGACGATACCGGCTGGCAGTTCAAATATCTCGAACGCGGCGGCGGCTATTATTTCAACGTCGGGTGCTCGGATTTGGTCGCCAGCGGCGAGATCGGGCTGGTGCAATATGACGCCATCGACCGCTTCGTCGCCGACGGCGCCCGGATGCAAGATGGCGAAACCCTGGCGGCCGATCTGATCGTCCTGGCTACCGGCTTCAAGGGGCAGGATTATCTGGTTCGCAAGCTGTACGGCGATGCTGTCGCCGACCGGGTCGGCCCGATCTGGGGCATCGACCCCGAAAGCCAAGAGCTGCGAAACATGTGGATGCGCACCGGCCAGCCCGGCCTCTGGTTCATCGCCGGCAGCTTCGCCCAATGCCGGATTTACTCAAAATATCTGGGGCTGCAGATCAAGGCCTGCGAAGAGGGGCTAATCCCGTTGGTTCGGCCGGTTGGTGAATGACCGAAGATACGCAACGCAGACTTTCGGCGATTGTATTTGCCGATGTCGTTAGCTATTCGCGCCTCATGAGCGCCGACGAGACCGGTACACTGGCGGCGCTTCTCCTCCTTCGTTCGGAATTGCTCGATCCCCAGATAGCTGAACATGGCGGGCGTATCGTCAAAACCATGGGCGACGGGTTGCTGCTAGAGTTTCCGTCGGTGGTTGATGCGGTCAAATGCTCTGTCGAAATTCAACGCGGTATGTTCGAACGCAATTCCGACATTGCCGACATCGACGCCCTGCGCTTGCGTGTCGGCGTTCATCTCGGGGATGTCATTTTTGAGGGCGACGATATATTTGGCGACGGTGTCAATATAGCCGCCCGGATCGAAACGCTAGCCGAGCCGGACGGCATTGCGATATCCGATGACGCGCATCGCCAGGTGCGCGATCGACTGGACATCGCATGGCGCGATGGCGGTGAGCACCAGGTAAAGAATATTACGCGCCCCGTATCGGTTTGGCGTTGGACGCCCGCCGAAAACCAGCCGCTGCCCGCCTCCCCCGCACCTCTAACTCCGCCCGACGGGCCGTCGATCGCCGTGTTGCCATTCGACAATATGAGCGGCGATCAGGAGCAGGCGTATTTCGCCGACGGCATTACCGAGGACATCATCACCGAGATCTCGAAAATCGCCGGGCTCATGGTCATCTCGCGCAACTCCACATTTACGTACAAAGGAAAGGCGACCAAGGCGCAGGATGTCTGCCGCGACCTGGGCGTGCGCTACGTTCTAGAGGGAAGCGTGCGTAAGGCCGGTGAGAGGGTGCGGATTACCGCGCAGCTTATCGACGGAGGCACGGGCGGGCACGTCTGGGCCGAACGGTATGATCGGGACTTGGCCGACATTTTCGCGGTGCAGGACGACGTCACGGAGAAGATCGTAGGCGCGCTCGAAGTTAATCTCATCGATGGGGCGAATGGTCGTTTGGCACGGGTGGAAACCGTGATACCGGAAGCCTATGACTGCGTCCTGCGCGGGCGCGAACAGTATCGCCTGTTCTCGAAGGACGGTAATCTGCGCGCACGCGAACTCTACGAGAAGGCGATCGAACTCGATCCCCATTACGCGGTGGCCTATGCGGGACTGGCCGGTACCTGCCTGCATGAATGGTTTCAGGGAACTCAGGACGCCCTGGACCGAGCCTTCGAACTGGCGCTCAAAGCAAATACTCTCGATCCGTCACTACCGCTCGTATATGAGGCGCTCGGCAATATTTACATTTTCAGAAAGCAGTATGACGAGGCGCTTGCCGCCATCAAGCGATGGACAGAGGTTGAGCCGGGCAATGCTGATGCCTACGCCAATCTTGCGGCCATACTGCATTTCAGCGGTGAGCCGGAGCAGGTCGCTGCGCTGATCGAAAAAGCGATACGCCTCAACCCCTTCTATCCTTTCTATTACATCCTTTATATCGGCCAAGCGTATTTCATGATGCAGCGTTATGAGGACGCTATTGCAGCCCTCAAGCGCAGCGCCGTCCGTAATCCTGAGGCTCTGCCCACACATCTCTATCTCGCCGCCTGCTACGGTCAAATGGGTAAGGATGCCCTCGCGCACGAGGCAATGTCTGAGGTGCGCCGGCTTCTACCCGATATTTCGAAAGAGTGGGTGAAGACGATTTTTACCTTCAAACGAGCTGCAGACTTAGATCTACTACTTGATGGCCTGCACATAGCTGGCCTAACCGAATGACCGCTAGGGGGTCGATACCGGTCCCGCCCCCGCCGACATATCCCAACCAAAGGCGAGTTCTTGCAGATCGGCGCCGGCGAAGCTTTCGATGCGCTCGGCGGCTTTGCGGCCGCCCCGGGCTTCGTAGAAGAACCGGGCTGGGTTAGCCGCCAGAACCCAGACGATCACGGCGGTTTTGTCCTGGTCACGCAGGGTGCCAAAACAGGCTTCCAGCAAGTGCTTGCCATGGCCTTGTCCCTGATGGTCCAGCGCCACGTACAAGGTGTAGACCTCGCCGTCATAGGGGGAATTGCGCGGCAACGTCTCGCGCCGGGCCGGGCCGCAGCTGGCAAACCCAACTATTTCGCCGCCCACCTGCTCCGCGACGATAGCATGATGGGCATGATGACCGTGGCCGCCGCCTTGCAGAGACTGCCGCCATAGGCGGCGCTGGCGCGCCAGGTCCATGCTCACCAGATAGGCGTCGGGGAGAATGCCAGCATAGGTCGAGCGCCAGGTTTCCACATGAATGCGCGCGATGACATCCCCGTCTTGGGGTGTCGCCTCTCGCAGGGTGGCGCCGCCGCTCATTCTTATTCGCTCTTTTCGAACACCACCGCAAACACTCCGTCGGTGCCGTTGCGCGCCGGCGACAGGCGCAAATCGCCGTCACCGTCCAGACCGGCGGCCGACAATTGGTCGTCGTAGAAATATTCGCTCGCCGGTACGCGGCGAAACTCTGCGTGGCCGTTGAGAAAGACCGCGGCCTGTTCTTCGTTTTCTTGCCCCAACAGCGAGCAGGTCGCATAGACCAGCCATCCGCCCGGGCGCACCAAGCGCGCGCCGTCACGCAACAGGGCGGCCTGGGTCGCCATAAAGTCCG
>JBLHHE010000402.1:0-3159 GCA_047616465.1 Alphaproteobacteria bacterium | reverse complement strand
CTACCACCCGCCGTAACCACGTGCTGTTCGCCAGTTTACATTGCTTCGGACGACGCGCTCTAGCCCAGGCTCGCGCATCAGCCTTTGTTGCACGGTAACGACCAGTGCCGCCATTGCGCCTAATCTCTCCGTATCCTCGCCCTCGACAACGATCCCTTTAGCCTTCTGCGTGAGGGGTAGATGAGAAGCCGCGCTAATCAGGCGCGGCCTGGTATCACCCTAGGAGCGAAGGCGGCGATGGGCCGGGCCGGCCTGCGCGGCGGCCAGAATATCGGGGATCGCCTCATCCTGATTGATCGCCATGACATGTACCCCGGCCACACCGTCGATTTCGCGCACCTGTTCGATGAATTCGACACAGATTTTATGGCCCTCTGTCTTTTGGTCGGCTGCGCCCTCCAGCCGGTCGATCACGGCGTCGGGGATAATCACCCCCCATAGGTTTTTCACCATCCACCGGGCCGAACGCGCCGAGGCGATGGGGCCGGTGCCGAGCAGTATAAACAGCCGGTCGGTGAGGCCCGCTTCGCCCAGCCGCGCTATGTAGCGGCGCACAATGTCCACATCGTAGCAAAACTGAGTCTGCACGAACTGCGCGCCGGCATCGGCCTTCGACGCCAGGCGGTCGGGCGCCCAATCGGCTGGTGGATCGATCGGCGTGTCGGCCGCCCCGATAAACAGTTTTGGCGGCACCTCGATGTCGCGGCCCGATGGCAGTTTTCCGGGATCGCCCATCGCGCGGATCATGGCGATCAATTCGCCCGTATCCAGATCGAAGACCGGTTTGGCGTCGGGTTGATCGCCCGCCTTGGGGTCGTCGCCGCCGAGGACCAATATATTGTGGATGCCGAGCGCGCCGGCGCCCAGGACATCGCTCTGCAGGGCGATACGGTTGCGGTCGCGGGTGGTGAATTGCAGGACCGGCTCGTGGCCTTCCTGCACCAACAGGCCGGCGGCAACGAGGCTGGACAGGTGCGAGCGCGCGCCGGCGCCGTCGGTGACGTTGAGCCCATCGACGATGCCCCGCAAAGGCCGCGCCTTATCGATTAGCGAGGCCGGATCGCTCGACAGGGGCGGCACGATTTCGGCTGTCACCGCAAATTCGCCCGCCAGAAGAGTGCGCACCAAATTGCTGCTAACCGGTGGTGAGCCGGGTGGCGCCAT
The DNA here is from genome assembly GCA_047616465.1 of Alphaproteobacteria bacterium. Classification (GTDB taxonomy): domain Bacteria; phylum Pseudomonadota; class Alphaproteobacteria; order UBA6615; family UBA6615; genus JABDJY01. The sequence goes on along the minus strand of JBLHHE010000402.1, from coordinate 1,995 downwards.
CGCCTTAGTCCCGCTTGCGGGAAACGACAAAAGATTCGTCGACAAACCACAGCCCCCCATGTTCTTGAAGAACGCTCTGCGTCGCCTCCAGATAACGCGAATCGGACATGGCGTCGGACAGCAGATCGTCTTCGATTTGATAGACGTAGATCGCCGCATTCCACGCCGCGAACAGGGTCGATGTGCCGATGCTGGCGTTAATCTCGCTCGGCAATGTGTGCATCTCGTAGCGAAATAGAGATCGCGCATCCGAGTAAGTGTTGTAGCGAAGATCGCGCTCGCTGTTGCCAAGCTCCGCCTTCAACGCCTTCATCAGTAGGTGCCGGCTGGACTGGCCAAGTTCGCGCTCCGGCCAGATTTTCTGAATGATATCGAGGCCCGGATCGTGGCCATGGGAGTGAATCCCCAGCATGCGCCCGCCCGGCGCCAGTGCCCGGGCCAAGGGCGCCAGAACCTTTTTCGCCTTGAACTCGACGCTGGAAGTCGCCCGATAGGGCTGCGAAGCGACGATCAAATCATAGCGTCCTTCGTTATGACCGGGCCGCGGCAATATGGGATCGACGATAAACCGGTGGTCTTCGCGGTACAGCACCAAAACCGAGGGGCGTTCATAGAGCGGGTTGCCGGTTTTCTTCGACGTACGCACGCGCCAGCCATCGCTCAACACCGACTGCAGGTCTCTGATCTGTTCGTCGAACTCGTAGGCCGTCGATCCGCGCAATGCCACTTCGTGCCAATTTAGCGCCGCGGCCGCCGAGACGCTGCCCGGCATCAGCCAAGGCGCTTCGGCGTAATTGAGGTTGGTGACCACGAGCACCGTCGCCGGATGCTCGAAGAACCGGTCGGACATTTTCTCTAAACTAAGACGCGCGTCTTCGAGGCTGATCTCCTTGCCGACAACGTATAAAGGCACGGTGGGGTAGCGCCGATGAATATCGCGCATCAACCGCGCCAGCACCGTGCCATCACCCATACCGGCATCGAAAACGCGGATCGCCGGCGGGCGCGGATGAATCTGCGCCAATTCTAATCCGACCCGTTCGGCCACCACCCACTTCTCGCTGCAGGTGTTGACGAAGGTCAGATATTTCTGCCGGTTATCGTAGAACCGAAACGTACGAGACCCATCGCCGTTTTTCGCAGCCGGGCTCTCGGCCTGGCCACCGTTCACGGCAGCCAACGGTGTTTCGGCGACAGGGGCCGTTTCGGATTCCGCATCCTCGGCGGCCAGGAAGTCCTGCACACGCTTGAGGGTGCGCGTCGTCACGCCCTTGCCCGCCCTCAAGCGGCCAACGAATTTGCCGTCATTGACCGCCCTGCGGCCAAACGTCGTCTCGGCGATCTCGCGCGCGCGACAATATTGCTCAATATCGTCGATAAGGGTCTGATGATCATCCATGCACCGCTAATTAACGGCCACCCGAGGGTCTCGGTCAATCAAATTTCCCAATAACTAAAAATATTTTATGTTGGGAAATATCCCACTTTCTCCCCCGAATTCCCCAGAAACCGTGGGAATAACCCTCTATGAGGCTCATCCCACGATCCTCTGTGGTTTCGTCCCACCCGTCGAGAGCGGTGATTTGGGACGAAATTTCCTACTGAAGGGGCGAGAACGGCGCGGCGTCTTTGTCTACAACTACACAACCTATTGGATTAGCGGAATATTAGTTATCTCAAAACTAACTACAGAACACACCCATATTCCCAGAGCATAGCGATAACTGGGGAAAGCGAATTCTCAATTACAACGAGGTTGGTTTTGACGACCCGCGCGCACGGCACCCATAAGGGTGTCCTGAGCGGTGGCGGGTGCGCGGCCCAGCATCCCGGCGATCGAACGGATCGAGCGCCGCGCCACAATACCACGAGATATCTCCTCGCGTTCCAATAGGGTCAACGCCAGTCGTGAACGGCGACGCTCCGCTGGGCGGATCCCGCCATGCGGCGACACTAAGCAATAAATCGACGAGGACGGTTTGCCAAAAGCCCGGC
>JBLHHE010000401.1:0-3164 GCA_047616465.1 Alphaproteobacteria bacterium | reverse complement strand
ATCACCGATGTGACCGGCAAGGCTAAAGCAGCGCCGGCGCCCGCGGCCAAGGCCGAAGCAAAACCCGCCGCAGACCCGAAACCAGCCAGCGACGACGCAGCGACCAAGGCCGACGCGGCGCCCGCTAAAGCGGCGAAGCCGGCGGCTAAGAAGCCGGCAGCGAAAGAACCTGCGGCCAAGAAGCCAGCAGCTAAGAAAGCCGCTGCGAAGAAACCAGCGGCCAAGAAGGCGGCCCCGAAAAAACCGGCAGCGAAGAAACCCGCTGGCAAGAGCGCGGACAAGGAGTAACCGACGATGGCTCATAAAAAAGCAGGTGGTAGTTCACGCAACGGTCGCGATTCCGCGGGCCGTCGTCTCGGCGTCAAAAAATATGGCGGCGAAGTCGTGATCCCCGGCAACATTATCATTCGCCAGCGTGGCACCAAGGTTCACCCGGGCGACAATGTCGGCATGGGCAAGGATCACACGATTTTTGCCTTGATTGAAGGCCATGTCGCCTTTTCGCGCGGCCGCAACGGACGAGCCTTTGTTTCGGTACAACCGCCAGCCTAAAGCGGCTGCCGCGAGATCGAATTTCGTTCGGGGAGGTTGGGCAACTGATCTCCCCGTTTTTATTTGTGGAGCCGTACGGGGATGAAATTTCTCGACGAGGCGAAAGTTTACGTTCAGTCCGCCAGCGGCGGTAACGGCTGCGTTGCGTTCCGCCGCGAAAAAAACGTCGCGTTCGGCGGCCCCAATGGCGGCGATGGCGGCCGCGGCGGCAATGTGGTCCTCGAATGCGTTGGCGGCCTTAACACTCTGATCGACTATCGCTATCAGCAACATTTCAAGGCCAAACGCGGCGAGGACGGCGGCGGCGCTAATTGCAGCGGCGCTGCCGGGCCCGATGTGGTGCTGAAACTGCCGGTTGGCACCCAGGTGCTGGCCGAGGATAAAGAGACGGTCGTCGCCGATTTGACCGCGGAAGGGCAGCGCGTGGTCATCGCCTATGGCGGCGATGGCGGCCGGGGTAACGCCCAGTTTAAGACATCGACCAACCAGGCACCGCGCCGCGCCGATCCGGGCTGGCCCGGCGAAGAGGCCTGGTTGTGGCTACGCCTTAAGCTGATCGCCGACGCCGGATTGGTGGGCCTGCCGAACGCCGGAAAATCGACCTTTCTGGCGGCGGTAACCCGGGCAACGCCGAAAATCGCCGATTATCCGTTCACCACCCTGCATCCGGTCCTCGGCGTGGTTGGCGCGGATGACGGCGAGTTCGTGCTGGCCGATATTCCCGGCTTGATCGAAGGCGCCCATGAGGGCAAGGGGCTCGGCGATCGTTTTCTCGGCCATGTGGAACGGTGCCGGGTGCTGCTGCATCTGATCGACGGCACGGCTGGCCTGGAGGCCGTCCTCGAGGCCTACAAAACCGTGCGCGATGAGTTGACAGCCTATGGCAACGGGCTGGCCGAAAAGCCGGAAATCGTTGCGTTGAATAAAATCGACGCGCTTCGCGAAGAAGACGTCACTGAAATCTGCGCCGCGCTGTCCAAAATCGCTGGCCAAGAGGTGCTGGCGATATCGGGTGTGGCCGGCCTCAATGTTCACTATGCCTTGCGGGCGATAAGAAAGTATGTCGTCGAAGTCGGCGTAACGGACATTGGCGTCTCGTGGGATCCGCCGGTCCAAGAAGTGGTCCAATGAATATCGCAGCCGGCGACGCCGCTACGGCGGCGCTATCGATCCAGGACAGCCGGCGGCTGGTGATCAAAATCGGCTCGGCGCTGCTGGCCGACGATGACGGTAATTTGCACACCAAATGGATCGATGCCCTGGTTGGCGATGCCGCCGAACTACAGCGCTCTGGGACCGAAATTATTATCGTGTCGTCGGGGGCGATCGCTGTCGGGCGCCGGATTTTGGGGTTGGCGCGCGGTCCGCGTAATCGCGTCCTGCGGCTCGAAGAAAGCCAGGCGGCGGCGGCCACCGGCCAGGTTCGCTTGGCCCATGCGTGGCAAGATGCTCTGGCGCGTCATGACGTGACGGTGGCGCAGATTCTGCTCACCACCGAGGACACTGAAAACCGCCGGCGCTATCTCAATGCGCGCTCCACCATCACAACCTTGTTGAGGCTTGGCGTCATTCCGGTGATCAACGAGAACGACACGGTCGCCACCGAAGAGATACGGTTCGGTGACAATGATCGCCTGGCCGCGCGGGTCGCTCAAATGGTCAGCGCCGATACCTGCGTGATCCTGTCCGATATCGATGGCCTCTATACCGCCGATCCGACCCGCGATTCCGGCGCCACGCATATCGCTGAAGTTCGCACCATCACGGCTGAGATCGAAGCGATGGCCGGCGCGACGTCGAACGATGACGGGTCGGGCGGTATGGTGACCAAGATCGAGGCGGCGCGGATCGCCATGCAGGCCGGCTGCCGGCTGGCCATTGGCGACGGGCGCATCGCCCAACCGTTAAAGGCTTTCGCTGCGGGCGCGAAATGCACCTGGTTCATCCCCCAAGGCGAGCCCCAGACAGCGCGCAAACGCTGGATCGCCGCCAGCCTGAACCCGGTCGGTACCATCGTTGTCGATGCCGGCGCGGCCAAGGCGCTCGCCGCCGGCAAGAGCCTGCTGCCCGCCGGTATAGTACGTGTAGAAGGCAGTTTCGACCGCGGCGATCCGGTGATAGTGCGCGATGACAGCGGCGCCGAGATGGCGCGCGGCCTCAGCGCCTATTCCAGCGACGATGCCAGCCGTATTAAGGGCCTCAAAAGCAGCGAGACCGAAGCGGTGCTGGGGTATCGCGGGCGCGAGGAAATGATCCACCGCGACGATCTGGTCTTGAGTTAGGCTTCCTCATGGCTCGCCTGTCGAAGCAGGGGGCTCGCGCCGCCGATGGGGAAACTAGCGGCGAGCGTCCCCCCGCCCTCTATATAAGCGTCCTGACCGTCGCCCTTGTCAGCGTCGCCCATGGCGCGATTTTCGTCCGCGTCGCCGAGGCTGACCCCATCGTCATTGCAGCATTCCGGCTCGGCATCGCGACACTGGTGCTGGCCCCGGTCACGCTGATCTTTGCCTATTCGGACCTGCGCGCCATAACCGGGCGCCAATTGCGGTTGATTGCCGGCGCTTCGGTATTCCTGGCATTGCATTTCGCCACCTGGATTGCCTCGCTCGATT
>JBLHHE010000400.1:0-3182 GCA_047616465.1 Alphaproteobacteria bacterium | reverse complement strand
ATACCCCGCCGGCCGATTTGGCGGCCCTGGAGGCCTATGCCAGCGCGACTTCGGGTGCCTTGTCCGCCATGGCGATGATGGTCCTGGGTTTTACCGAGGGGGCGCCCTTGCGCGCCGCCCATCTGGTGGGAACCGCGTGGGCGCTGATCGGTCTGATGCGCGCGGTGGGATTTCATGCCCAGGCCCAGCGGCTTTATCTTCCCGATGATCTGTTACACGGTCACAGCGTCGACCGGCGCGCGCTGTTCGATCTCAAGCCGTCGCCGGCGTTGAACCAGGTGGTGCGCGATGTGACGCGCCGTGCGGCCGACTTGCTCGCCGAGGCGCGCAGCCTCAGGGGCGATGTGCCCCGGGCGGCACGCTGCGGCCTGCTGCTCGCGACTCTCGCCGACCGCCATCTTAGCGATATGATGCGTGCCGATTACGACCCCTTCGCGCTGCCCGCCACAGCGCCGGCACAGCCCCTGCGCCTGACCGTGCAATCGCTGTTGGGCCGCTATTAAAGCGAGCCGCCTAATTATAGACTGGGTCGGGCGGTCCTTTTAGCTCGACGGTGTTGCCCTCCGGATCCTTGATTTGGATCCCCAGACCTTCGCCTTCGGCGCCGCCGCGTACTATCGTCTCTAGCAATTCGACGCCGTGGCCCGATAAATAGGCGCGGATGGCGTCGTCGTCATAGGGTTCGATCTGAATGGCGAAGTGGTCCATGTTGTGGCCATCCTTGCCCGGCGGCGGACCGCCTTGGCTGCCCAGCTTCTCGTCGACCGGCAACAGATCGATCAGTTGGGCGCCGGCGCGAACCTGATAGAGGCCGATATCTACGTCTTCGTCCTCGATGGTGCAGCCGAGAACGTCGCAATAGAAAGCCTTCATGGCCTTGAGGTCGCGTATACGCAGCACGACATGGTCGAGGCCTTTCATCCTAAAGGGTGCAGTGTTGCTCATGATCATGTCCTCCTTGCTCGTGAGCGTAGCACAGTTTTTGTCCCGCTAAGCAGCGGCAAGCCGCACGTTATTTTGCCAAGCATCGAGATCAGCCAGGGCGCGCAGGGCAACGGCCTTTCGACGTTCGCGTTTACGCTCCTTGCGGGGAATGCCCGCCAACGCGCCCTCGTCGAGCGGCGGCAGCATGCCGAAATTTATATTCATCGGCTGAAACGTATCTGCTTCCGCCCCGCCGGTGATGTGACCGAGCAGAGCGCCATGGGCGGTTGTCTCGGGCGGTCGGCCGACGGCCTCGCCGAGCCGTTCGGCCGCCGCGAAGCGCCCGGCCAGCAATCCGGTGGCGGCGCTTTCCACATAACCTTCGACGCCGGTGACCTGACCGGCGAAGCGCAGGCGCGGCATCGCTTTTAAGCGCAGGGTCTCATCGAGCAGGCGCGGACTGTTCAAAAAAGTATTGCGGTGAATGCCGCCCAGCCGCGCGAACTCGGCATTGCCGAGGCCGGGGATGGCGCGAAAGATGTCCTGCTGGGCGCCGTATTTCAACTTGGTCTGGAAGCCGACCATATTATACAGCGTGCCCAGGGCGTTATCCTGGCGCAGTTGCACGATGGCATGGGCGCGGGTGCCGGTGCGCGGATTGGTCAGGCCGACCGGCTTCATAGGGCCGAAACGCAGGGTCTCGCGGCCCCGCTCGGCCATCACCTCGATCGGCAGGCAGCCCTCGAAATAGGGCGTCGATTTTTCCCACTCTTTGAATTCGGTTTTGTCGCCCGCCAGAAGGGCGTCGATGAAGGCTTCGAACTGATCGTGATCGAGGGGACAGTTGACGTAATCCTTGCCGGTGCCGCCGGGCCCGACCTTGTCGTAGCGCGATTGGTGCCAGGCGATATCGAAATCGATTGAATCGGCATGCACAATCGGGGCAATAGCGTCGAAGAAGGCGAGATTTTCTTCGCCGGTTAATTTCACGATGGCGTCGGCCAGCGCCGGCGAGGTGAGGGGGCCGGTGGCGACGATCACCTGGTCCCAGTCTTCCGGTGGCAGGCCGGCGACCTCTTCGCGCGCCAGGGTGATCATCGGGTGTTCGGTCAATAGTTCGGTGACCCGCTGGGCGAAGCCGTCGCGGTCGACCGCCAAGGCGCCGCCGGCCGGGACCATGTTGGCGCCGGCGGCGGCGAGGATCAACGACCCGAGCTGGCGCATTTCTTCATGCAACAGGCCAACCGCATTGTAGTGGACGTCATCGGAGCGGAACGAGTTGGAGCAAACGAGTTCGGCCAACTGGTCGGTCTGGTGCGCCTCGGTGGTGCGCACCGGGCGCATCTCGTGCAGCACTACCGGCACCCCGGCTTGCGCCATCTGCCAGGCCGCCTCTGACCCGGCCAGGCCGCCGCCAATCACGTGAACCGGTTGAATGTCGTTGTTGGTCATGGCCTATCACATAGACGCCACCCCGCAGCTTGGCAACGCTAGCGGGGCTGCCTTTTATGTCGCGTGTTATCGCGACTAAACGGCGGTGTAAGCACTAGGGTATACGACAACATCCTCATCCTTCGACAAGCTCAGGATGAGGTCTGTTGCTATTAAACCCCCTCGACGATCAGCATCTTGTCGTTGGCGGCTTCGAGGCGGATCGGCAGGATTTCCTGATATTCCGGCGAGTTGTACCAGGCGCGCGCGGCGTCTGCGTCGGCGAACTCGAGTACGATGAGGCGCGACGGGTTCCAGTCGCCCTCGAGTACTTCGATGGCGTTGCCTGCGACGATCGGTCTGGCGCCATGGCCCTTCAGCGTTTCGCCGACCTTGGCGCCATAGGCTTTAATGCGGTCTGGATCGTGCACGCTGGAATCGACGATTACGTAAGCGGCCATGCTAGATATCCCTCTGGTGAGTATTTGCCGCAAGCTTAACGGTAAGGGTCCGCGTCCGCCACAAATTGGTGGTGCAAGGCGTTCACTTCTTGCGGATGCGCTTCCAGAAGCGTTTGCGCTGGATAAACCGCTGCCATTGATCGCGCAGATTGGAATCGCCGCGTTTGGCGCGGGCGGTGCACCAGCCCACGACCACACCAACCGCTCTGACGATGCCGTCGTGGGCGGGATGGGCGAAGGACTGATAGATCACCGTCTCAAGCTGCCGCTCGGTGACGGCCAAGTCGTTCAGATCGCCCAGGGTGGTTTGCAGGCAAGCCAGATCGCCGATCATCGCGCGCGATTTCTGGGGGCTGTAGAGCGAGG
>JBLHHE010000399.1:0-3190 GCA_047616465.1 Alphaproteobacteria bacterium | reverse complement strand
ACCAACCCGTAGGCATGTCCCATCCCAAACAGGGCTTGCAGCCGCGCGTCGTTTCCACCGAGGACGACGAGACCATCAGGCCGTTCGGGCTGGAGATGAAGGTGTTGCTCAGCACCGAAGACACTGGCGGCTCGTTCTCCGCGCTTTATGTGGTGCACCAACCCGGCGAAGGCCCGCCGCCGCATATGCATTACAATCAAGAGGAATATTTTTTCGTCATTGAAGGCACCTATGAAATGACGGTTGGCGAGGTAACGCAAACCGTCGGCCCGGGCACTATGGTGTTCATTCCGCCCCATACTCTGCACACATTCAAGAATGTCGGCGACACCCCGGCTAAACAGCTCGATTGGACCCTTCCCGGCGGCCAGGACCGCTATTTTCGCGAAATCGATACCATGGGCAAGGGCGGCGCCGGCTTCGGGCCTGAGATGATGGAACGGATCAAAGAAACCAATACCCGTTTCGATACTCATTTCCCCGAATAGCGGTCCACGGTTCAAACCTTGATATCGCGCCCCCCAGAACCACATTCGGTTTTCGGTAATTGGAACTTTTGACTAGAGGGTTAAACAGATGATCACCATCGACCGCGTCGACCATATTGGCATCCGGGTTGCGGATCTGAAGCGCGCTGAGGCGTTTTACAAGCTTTTCGGATTTGAGACTTTACGCGCCGCCGATAACGACGAAGTGGTGGTCATGAAGAATAGTCAGGATGTCGAAATCAACATCATCTTCAATGCCAATAATAATAATGATAACAACAACATCCTGATGGACGTTCCCGACAAATATCCGGGCTTCACCCATGTCGCGTTCCGGGTCGATTCGATCGTAAAGACAGTCGCCGCCCTACATGAAAACAACATCGTCATCACCCAAGGACCGGTGGCATTCGGCTCAGATGGCCATGTCTCGGTATTCCTGCGCGACCCCGACCGCAACACCCTGGAATTGCGCGGCCGCGCCGAAGATTTATCCGAATTGGGCGGTGTTGAACAATACGAACCGGAAAATTAATCCGTCACAACGCTTACCCCCAGATTATTCACTTAGTCACCCCAAAGCGGCTTGGTGACGATAGGCGAGTCACCTATGTTTGTAGGTGACGGGGGCTCATTCAATTGCAGCATGTTTCATCGCAAACCGGTGTTCCGGATAAAACCACATCGCAAAACGAAGCCGAGACGAAGGCCGAGGAACCGTCTCTGCTGGCCGATCTAGCGGCACTCATCACCGAAATAGAAGGTGCGCCGGCTGGCAGCGCAGCGCTCGATGCACGCATTCACTTTGGATTTCGCGTGGCGACCCAAGGTTCTCCCGACATATCCGCTCTGCTGATCGAACAGGGCATCACCTGGCCTACCGTCGAAGCCGTATTGGACGAACAGATCCCGCCCTTCACGACCTCACTCGACGCAGCCCTGGAAGGCGAAGACATTACCTTTGTCATTCGTTCGACCAAGCGCGGGCGTTGGGGCGCCATGCAAAAGGCGCGCTGTGGTGAGGAAATTTTAGCCTGGGCGGCAACCGAGCCCCTCGCCCGACGCCTTTCCGCCCTTCGCGCCTGCTATGTGGACATGGAAAAAACCGCGGCCGTGGCAAACGTTGCAAATGAGACACCCCCAGCCACGCTGCCGACACCCGAAATACAAGCCGATGCACCGGCCGGCGAAAAAGACTGGGAAGTTTTGTTCTAAACACTCCCGGCGCACCGTCGGGCAGTGAGAAAAATCGGATTGGTTTTAATGGCGATAGGGGCCGAAATGGGATTTGCGGGAGTACAGGGTCCACGCCGAAAGGTCGTCGTGATCGGCAATGAAAAGGGCGGGACAGGCAAGTCCACCACCGCGCTCCATTTGGCAGTTGCCACGCTCTACCAAGGCTATCGTGTAGGAACCCTGGATTTGGATTCCCGCCAGGCGACACTATCGCGCTATCTGAAAAACCGGGAACGCTACGCCGCAACGGCGCAATCTCTCCCCCTGCCCCACAGTTTGCGGATCGATGAGCCCGATGGTGAAAATATAGCCGAGATTGAAGTTTCCGCGCGTCGCGCCATCGAGGCGGCCCTGGCTAAACTTGCGGCTTGTGATGTCGTCTTCGTCGACACGCCGGGCAGCCCGACGGTTTTGTCTCGTATTGGCCATGAATATGCCAATGTCCTGTTAACCCCGGTCAATGACAGTTTGCTCGATATTGACGTGCTCGCTGAGATCGATCCGGTCAACCGTAAGATCATTGCGCCGTGCCACTATTGCCGCATGGCATGGGAGTTCGGCAATCAACGGATTATCGACGGCTTGGCGCCGCTTGACTGGGTGGTCATTCGAAACCGGCTACCGCATATTCATTCGCGCAACCGCGAGGATATCGATCAGATTTTGACAAAACTGGCCAATCGGATCGGCTTTCGCTTGGCGCCGGGGCTTGGCGAACGGGTCATATTTCGCGAGCTGTTCTTGAACGGGCTGACCGTGCTCGATCTGCCGACCGTCGCCGCCGACCGTCCTCTGTCGGCAACCCAACAATCCGCCGGCCAGGAGATATCCGCGCTTCTAGAGGCGTTGAACGTGGTGCCGCAAAACGCCGACGCCCTAGCCAGCGGCTTAAATTAAGCGTCAGCGTCGAAGCGCTAAACAATTGACCTTAAGTTGGGAGAGTTGCGCGCAGGTGCTGCGCGCTTCGGCCTGGGTCTGATAGCCACCGGCCCGCAGCCGGTACATCGTTCCCTTGCCTGCTACGACCGCCTTCTCGACTTCAATTTTGTGCCCGCCGAGGATATGGCCAAGCTGTTTCTGTAGCCGGAACGCTTCCTGATTGGCCCGCTTTTCGATCGCGATCGACGCCAACTGCACGGCGTAGCGGCCGGAGACCGGAATCGCGGCGACATCGGGTTTTGCCTTGGGAATGGGAATTGGCGACACCGATTTGGGCAATGTCCCCGGAATTTTCGGTGCGGAGTCCAAATTACCAACTGGCGGAGCAGTCTCGCTGGCGGGAACGCTAACCGGAATAATCCGCGCACTTAGCGGCACGGTAGCGCCACTAGCGCCCTCTAATTTCGCTACGACCGCCTCGCTGTCCGGGGGTGACGGTGGTGCCGCGGTCGCCATCGCGGCTGACGTGGGGAATACAACGCTCACCGCCGGGGCTTCGGGGACCGCCGCCAAGTTAAGGCCCAATC
>JBLHHE010000398.1:0-3192 GCA_047616465.1 Alphaproteobacteria bacterium | reverse complement strand
GAGCCGGTAAGTTCTGACTTCGTAGATCATGATTTTCTCCCCTTGTTTAGATTACGTTTGAATTAGTTTGAAATTTCAACGCGCACGATTGCCGCGCCCGCCACCATGGCTGACAGCTTGGCGAACGCCAACTCGCGTGACAAATATTTCATACCGCAGTCGGGCGCAACGATCACCCGCTCGGGCGGTAGATATTCCAGGGCGGCGCGAATACGCCCGGCAACAATTTCCGGCGTCTCGGCCTTTGCGTCTTCCATATCGAGAACCCCGACCATGATGGTTTTCGACCCCAGCGTCTCGAGGATGGACAGATCGAGCCGGGGCTGTGCCGCCTCGATGGAAATCTGATCGGCCGTGGTGGCCTCCAGTTCAGGCAGGAACGAATAACCGTCCGGTTTGTCCTTGACCATGTTGGCGTAGCCGAAACACATATGCACCGCCGTGGCGCCGGTTGCGCCTTCCAGCGCCCGGTTAATCGCCTTTACCGCGATGCGGCTTGCCAGTTCAGGCCGCGCCTGCATCCACGGCTCGTCGAGCTGGACGATATCGGCGCCGGCGGCGAACAGCTCGCGCACCTCTTCGTTGACGGCGTCGGCATAGGCCATCGCCAGCGCTTCTTCGTCGCCGTAATGCTCGTCGATGACTTGCACGCTCATGGTGAACGGTCCCGGCACGGTCATTTTTATCTGACGGTCGGTAAGGGAGCGCAGAAATTGCACATCGCGCACCTGCACCGGCCGGGTGCGGCGGATCGGCCCCACCACCCGGGGCACAATCGTCTTGCCGCCCATACGGTTGATCACCTCGCCGGGGGGCTCGGTATCGACGCCGTCGAGCGCGGTAGCAAACCGGTTGGAATAGCTTTCGCGGCGAATTTCGCCGTCGGTGACGATGTCGAGGCCCGCGCGCTCCATATCGCGCACGGCAACAATCGTGGCATCATCTTGCGCCGCTTCCAGATGTTCATCGGCTATCCGCCAAATATCGCGGGCGCGCACCCGTGGCGGCCCGTGGCCGAGCAACTGCGAGCGGTCGATCAGCCAATCGGGTTGCGGATAGCTGCCAACAGGCGCCGTCGGTAAAAGCCGCTGGTCCATTCTCTCTCCCATTTACAGAGACGCTATCATTCTCGCTTGTGCCAAGCCATGCCATTGTCATGGCGGGCTTTCGGGGTGAGTATATTTATGGGCACTTACGAACGAGTGCGGAGGACAGATTATGAGCGCTAACGACACGACTGACGGCACGGCCTTACAGCCGCGAATCACCACCTTCGAAGAGGCCGAGGAAATCAGGCCGTTCGGCACGCCGGCAAAGATCATGCTGCGCACCGAAGATACCGGCGGCGCGTTCTCCGCCCTGCTGGTCATGCATGGCCCCGGCGAGGGGCCGCCACCCCACAGCCATGCCGAGCAGGCTGAATATTTATTCGTCGTCGAAGGCACCTATGAGATCACCATCGGTGGCGAGACCCGGACCCTCGGGCCAGGCACCATTGTTTTTGCGCCGCCGAATACGGTTCATAGCTTCAAGAATATCGGCGACACCACGGCGAAAATACTCGATTGGAGCTTGCCCGGCGGTCAGGATCATTATTTCCAGGAAGTCGATGAGATGGGCAAGGGCGGCGCCGGTTTCGGCCCGGAGATGATGGCTCGCCTCGAAGATGCTAACCGGCGCCACGACGTAACGTTCGTAAAATAGCGGCCTGAATGCGGAAAAACGCGCGCGCTGAGGGAGCGAGAGTATGAGTACGCTGATTGAAAACGGTCATGTGGTGACCATGAACCCGGGCCGCGAGGTTTTCGCCGGCGGCTATGTGGTGGTCGGCGACGCGGGCCGCATCACCGCGGTCGGACCCGCCGGAGCAGCGCCCGACGGCCCCTTCGAGGAACGCCTCGACGCCAAGGGCATGATCGTCCTGCCCGGCCTGATCAATCTGCACCAACACCATTGGTACAATCTGTTCAAGGGTCTGGCGCCGGGCATGTTGCTCGAGGAATGGGTCAGCGGGTTGCTGCTGCCCTGCGCCGCCGAGCTCAGCGCCGGGGATCTGCGCGCCTCGGCTTATTTGTCGGCGTTGGAGATGGTGCGCACCGGCACCACCTGCTGCCTCAACCATTCAGTGACCACGACCATGGCCGAGGAAGTCGCGGCGACCGTCGAGCCGATGGCCGAAATCGGCTTTCGTCAGGTATTCGCTAAGGATTTCCGCTGCCAGACCCCGGCCAATCCCCAACACCCCCACAATGTCAGCGACGCCGCAGCTTATATCGGCGAGTTGGTCGATACCTGGCACGGAGCCCAGGATGGCTTGGTCCGCATGGCCCTGGCGATCGAATCGAACGCCCACTGGCTGGCCGCCGGCATGAGCTCCGACGAATTGGTCGAGACCGGCTACCGTCTGGCCGTCGATAAGGGTCTGCAGATCACCAACCACACCGCCGGCGGCACCCTGTCGATGGAAACCGGCTATCTGCATTTCTTGCGCCAGACCGGCCGCACCGACGTACGCTATTTGGTGCAGATGGGCTTTCTCGACGATCACTGGCTGCTGATCCACGCCATCAATGTCAACGATACCGACATAGCCCATATGGCCGAAGCCGGTTGTCATGCGGTCTATACGCCGACATCGGAATCCATGCGCGGCGGCGGCATCGGACCCTGGGTCCGGCTGATCAAGGCCGGGGTCAATTGCGCCCTGGGCACCGACGGCCCGATGGTCGATTACTCGGTCGATATCGTCGAGCAGATGAAGGCCTGCTGTTTCGTGCAGAACACCAACCATCTCGACCCCACGGTGATGCCGATCGAACGCGCGCTGGAAATGGCGACCATCAACGCGGCGCGGGCGCTGGGTATGGCCGACGAGATCGGCTCGCTGGAGGTTGGTAAGCGCGCCGACATTGCCGTGTTCGATATGCGTGGCCCCCATATGCAAGTGATCCATAACCCGATTGCCAACTTTGTGTGCTGCGCGCGCGGCGCCGACGCCCATACGGTGTTTATCAACGGCCAAACCGTGCTGTCGGGGGGTAACTTTATCAATTTTACCGGCGTCGACGATGTGATCGAAGAGGCAACCCAGCGCGGCCGCGCCATCGCCACCAAAGCCGGCGTCATGGACCGGGCAACCCCAATTTGGCCGCAACAGGCAGCCGCGACGGCGGCGCAATAATCCCCTAACCC
>JBLHHE010000397.1:0-3208 GCA_047616465.1 Alphaproteobacteria bacterium | reverse complement strand
GCTGAGCCCAGCGGAATTTGGAATGTGGGCGACCTTCGCCGTCATTTTGGCGGCGTTGGTTCTGTATGCCGCCGAGCGCGTGGCGCTGGAATTGACGTCGCTGGGTATCCTATGTGCCCTGCTGTTGCTGTTTCATTTCAATCCCATCGTCGATGCCGGCGGCCAGAACCTGCTCGGACCGGCGAGCCTATTGGCCGGATTTGCCAATCCCGCCCTGCTCACCGTAGTGGCGCTGCTGGTCATGGGGGCCGGTTTAGCGCGCACCGGTGTGCTCGAAGTGGGCGCTGGATTGCTATTTCGCTATGGACGCGGGCACGCGGCGGTGGCGCCGGCGATCGCGTTTATCGCGGTGCTCGCTATTAGCGGGTTTCTGAACAACACACCGGTCGTCGTTATTTTTATTCCGATCATGCAAGCCCTGGCCGACCGGCTGGGTCAATCTTCGTCGAAACTTCTGATGTCTCTATCGTTCGCCGCAATTCTCGGCGGTATGACCACGCTCATCGGCTCCAGCACGAACCTTCTCGTGTCGGGCGCTTTGGTGGGGCTCGGCGAGAGCAGTTTAAGCTTTTTCCAATTTTTCGTTCCCGGGACCATCCTGGGGGTCGTCGGCATTTTGTACGTTATTTTCTTCGCCCGATATCTGTTGCCCGATCGCGCCCTGTTGACCAGCGCCGTGGCCGGCGGTGGCCGTCAGTTTATGGCCGAGTTACATGTGCAGGAGGGCTCCAAATTCGACGGTATGAAGCCGCGGGGCGGCTTTTTCCCGGAGCTAACGGACCTGACCCTTCGCGTCATTATCCGCGATGGCTTGTCCTACTTAGCCCCCTTCGGCGACCGCTTTCAGATCGCGCCCGGCGACACTCTTGTGGTGGCGGCGACCCGGCCGACCTTGACCGAGGCCTTAAAGGGAGAGCCGGCACAGTTTCATCCCCAACTGGGACAAGATTGGGAGCGGTTTGAAACGGAAGAGGGTCATCAACGCTGGCAGGTGGGCAATCAGGTTCTTACCGAAGCGATGATCACGCCCGAGTCCCAGCTGGTCGGTCAGCATTTGGACCAAATCGGCTTTCGGTATCGCTACCATTGTGTCGCGCTGGGTATTCAACGCCGGTCGCAGATGATCCGCGCCCGGGTCACCGAAATAAGGCTTGAGCCGGGCGACGTTCTGTTGCTGCAAGGACGCCAGGAGGATATCGATGCGTTACGTGGCAACGCAGATATTCTGCTCATTGAATGGACGGCTATCGATATTCCCGCCGTGCACCATGCGCGAAGCACGTTGCTGATTTTTGCCGCTGTGATCGCCTCTTCCGCCACTGGCATAATGCCGATCGCGGTGGCGTCGCTGTGCGGGGCCGGATTGATGCTGGTGACGGGCGTCTTGAATATTCATCAGGCGAGCCGGGCGATCGACCGCACTATCGTCATGATGATCGCCGCGGCGTTAGCTCTCGGGGCCTCTTTGCAGGCGACCGGGGGCGCGGAGTTTTTGGCCGACGCCATGCTGGCCGCTGTCGGCGATGCCGCGCCGGCGGTGGTGCTGTCGGCATTTTTCCTGCTGGTGGCGGTGTTGGCGAACCTCATCAGCACCAAGGCGACCGCGGTATTGTTCACGCCGATTGCGGTGAGTATCGCCCACGGCCTGAACGTACCCCCCGAAGCGTTCGTGGTCGCCGTGGTTTTCGCGGCCAACTGTTCGTTCGCGTCGCCGATCGGCTATCAGACCAACTTGCTGGTGATGGCGCCGGGCAACTATCGATTTGCCGATTTTGTACGGGTGGGCACGCCCTTGCTGATCATCGTCTGGCTGACCTTCAGTCTCGTTGCGCCGTGGTATTACGGCATCTGAACGCCGGCATATGACGGCATGCGACAATGCGTCTATTGACGCCCGCGTGAATATGCCTACTTTCCGCGTCGGGCCATCCCTCCCCAACGAGGGGCGGCGTTCTGAAAGGGGCGCTTACCATGACGACTATTTCGAAACCGGGCACCCGTCCGGCTAATCCTCACTTTTCCTCTGGACCCTGCGCGAAACGTCCCGGTTGGGATGTCACTGTGCTGTCCGATGCGGCCCTGGGCCGCTCCCACCGCGCCAAAGACCCCAAAGCCAAGCTGGTCCGGGTGATCGAGGAAAGCCGAGAAATTCTTGGCATCCCCGATGATTATCGCATCGCCATTGTCCCTGCGTCCGACACCGGGGCGGTGGAAATGGCGCTATGGTCGTTGCTCGGCCCGCGCGGCGTCGATGTTCTGGCCTGGGAAAGCTTCGGCAGCGGCTGGGTCTCCGACATCGTCAAGCAGCTCAATCTGCCTGATGTGCGGGTTCTCGAAGCCCCCTACGGCCAATTGGTCGATTTGGGCCAAACCGACCCCGACCGCGATTGTGTCTTTACCTGGAATGGCACGACATCTGGCGTGCGCGTTGCCGACGGCGATTGGATTGCCGGCGACCGGGCCGGGCTCACTATCTGTGATGCCACCTCGGCGGTGTTCGCGATGGACCTGCCGTGGCAAAAACTCGATGTCGTCACGTGGTCCTGGCAGAAGGTTTTGGGCGGCGAGGCCCAGCACGGCATGTTGGTGCTGAGCCCGCGCGCCGTCGAGCGTCTCGAATCCTACACCCCCCCTTGGCCGATGCCGAAAATTTTCCGCCTGACCAAGGGTGGCAAGCTTAGCGAGGAAATTTTCACCGGTAGCACGATCAACACACCCTCGATGCTATGCGTTGAGGACCAGTTGGACGCGCTTGCCTGGGCGCAAAGCGTCGGCGGCCTGCCGGCCTTGATCGCGCGCAGCGAGGACAATTGCCGTGTTCTGGCCGACTGGGTTGCGGCCAGCGATTGGGCGGAATTTCTGGCCGAAGACCCGGCGAACCGATCATTCACCAGCGTTTGCCTCAAAATCGTCGATCCCTGGTTTACCGAACTGTCCGAGGCCGAACGTGCGGCGACATCGAAGGCCGTCGCCTCGCTGTTGGAAGCGGAAGGTGTCGCCTACGACATCAACGCCTATCGCGATGCGCCGCCCGGCCTGCGCATCTGGGCCGGCGCCACCATCGAACGGGACAACTTAGTAACGCTGACCCCGTGGCTCGATTGGGCCTACGCAACGGTAAAATCGCAATCCCAGGCCACCGCCGGGTAGCTCTCCGCAATTTCACAGGTGCGCGGCCGTAAGCCGGTGCCTCAGCGATGCAAGGTTA
>JBLHHE010000396.1:0-3210 GCA_047616465.1 Alphaproteobacteria bacterium | reverse complement strand
TCGATACCGAAGTGCTGGTCGCCACCATCGCCGCCTATAACGCCGCCTGCCCCGATCCGGCCGGCTTCGACCCGATCCACGCCGACGGCCTGGCGACAAGCGGCCTAGACCCGATAAAATCAAACTGGGCGCGGGTGCTCGACAAGCCGCCGTACCGCACCTGGCCGATCATCGCCGCCAATTGCTTTACATTTGGCGGCATCAAGGTGAACACCAACGCCCAGGTGATAAACATGGACGGCGAGGTGATCCCGGGTCTCTATGCCGCCGGTGAAGTGGTCGGCCTTTATTACCGCAACTATCCGGGCTCGACCTCGGTGATGCGCGGCGCGGTGACCGGCCGCCTGGCGGCGCTAGATTTCACCCGCCGCCACAACCGCGCCACCTAGTTATTTTCGACAGGAGCAAACTAATGAAAGTCGCCCGCCACCCCAGACCGCCCGAACTGGAAAACGCCACGCTCGACGAGATCATGGATCGCTACGTCGCGCGCTACCGCGACCGGGTGCCCGACTGGGCGGCCTTCGAAGACGCCAAGATCGAGGGCTATAAACGCGCTCAGCACCGGTTTATCGGCGCCGGCGGTTCCGGCAAACATAACGACCCTAACGCCATACCGGCGCGCGCCCATACGCTTAGCATCATGTATGTAGAGCCCGGCCAGGGTAACGCCGCCCACACCCACGAGGTCGAAGAGACATTCTTCGTGCTCAAGGGATTGCTCGATGTTTTTGTCGAGGACGAGGCCGGCAACCGGCGCGAGACCCGGCTCGGCCCATGGGAATGCATCGCCTGTCCACCCGGTGTCATCCACGGCTACGACAATAAAAGCTTGGAGCCGGTGTGGTTTCAGGTAATGCTTGGGCGCGGCGAGCCCGAGGCGATGGGATATGCCGACGAGGACCTTTACCAGCGGCGCGAAGCCCATCTCCGCGAGGACTGATGCGCGGCCACGCGATATCTGTAATAACGAACGACTAGAAATTCCAATTCAGCCCAATGAAGAGTGAGAAGCAACATGTCCAACTTTAGCAATCATCCAAAACGCAAACTGGGCGGCAGCGATGTCGAAATGTTGCCCGTCGGCCTGGGCTGCATGTCCTTTTCCGGCGTCTACGGCGCCAGCGACGACGACGCGGCGGTCGATCTGATCCACTATGCCATCGATAGCGGCGTCGATGCGCTGGATAGCTCGGATATGTATGGCTGGGGCCATAACGAAGACCTACTCGGCCGCGCGCTCGCCGGACGCCGCGACAAGATCATGCTGATCACCAAATTCGGTCAGGTGCAGAACCCGGACGGCGGCGGCAATTTGGTCGATGGCCGGCCGGAATATGTGATGAGCTGTTGCGAGGCGAGCCTGAAGCGCCTCAATACCGACGTCATCGATCTATATTTTCAACACCGTATCGACCCCAAAGTACCGATCGAGGAAACCGTCGGCGCCATGGGTCAATTGGTCGAACAAGGCAAGGTACGCGCCATCGGCATCTGCGAAGGCAACCCGGAAACCATCCGGCGGGCGCATGGGGCGCACCCTCTCGCCGCGGTGCAAAGCGAGTATTCATTACTCTATCGCGAGCAAGCCGAAGAGGCGCTGGTGGCGATGCGCGAGCTGGGAATATCCTACATGGCTTATGCGCCCCTCGGCCGCGGGCTGCTCACCAATCAGTTCCTCGGCATGGATAGCCTGCCCGAGGACGACCCCCATGCGCGTCATCCCCGCTATGCCGGCGAAAACTTCGCCCATAATATGGAACTGGCCACCCGTGTGGCTGCGATTGCAGAGGAAAAAGGCTGCACCCCGGCGCAACTGTGCATCGCCTGGCTGCTGGCCCAGGGCGACGACATCGTCACCATCCCGGGCACCAAACGCCGGGAACGCCTGGATGAGAATATGGGCGCCCTCGATGTCACACTGTCAGCCGACGATCTGGCGCGGATATCCGATGCCGTGCCAGCCGGTGCGGCGGCAGGTACCCGTTATCCCGCCGGCGGCATGAAAGGCGTGCATATCTAGCGCCACTACCAAAAGCACACTTCCCTAAAAAGGGCCTGGTTGGTTTCAACCAGGCCCTTTCTTTTGATGACCCACCATCCGAGCGCTTACCCTCGCAGATCCGCGGCAACCCCTCAGACTTTCGGCTGATAGACCATGGTCTAATTTACGAGACCGGTCGGTTTCCCTTGAATGGCGCACGAACGGTTGGTCATGGAACACTCCACCGTTCGTGAAGTTTTGCGCTTTTTGAAGATGAAGCGCCGGCATTATTTTTCCCCCTGTTCCCCCGATCCCTGAAGTCAGGGGTTGCTTGGATGTGCGGAGTACTCGTTACTCTGCACATCCAATTTTTTTGATATTTTGAGAAATCCGGCCCAGAAGGGCACCCTATCCGCGATTTCCCGCGATGGAGCTTTTACCAGCGACTTGCTCTGCAAGGGCCAAGGCTGGTTTAGTGAGCCCGGGAACCGATAATGCTGAACAATTCTCTCATCATCTCCGCATCGCTCGCCTATATCGGCGTGCTGTTTGCGATTGCGTCCTATGGCGACCGGCTGGCGGCAAAGCGGCCGGCAGGCCAGCGGGCGAAGGCCAAACCGTTGATCTACGCGCTCACGCTGGCCGTGTACTGCACGTCGTGGACATTCTACGGCAGCGTCGGTCTGGCGGCCTCGAGCGGCTACGATTTTCTGCCCGTCTATCTGGGCCCAATTCTGTTGTTCACCCTGGGCTATCCGGTGTTGCGCAAAATCATCCGCATCGCCAAGGCCGAGAACATCACCACTATCGCCGATTTCGTCTCCGCACGGTTTGGCAAGAGCCAGACGGTCGCTGCCGTCGCCACCATCATTGTGGTCATCGGCATCTTGCCGTACATCGCGCTGCAACTGAAAGCCGTCTCGGCCAGTTTTAATGTGCTGTCCAACGACCCGTCAGTGGTGCTGTTGGACGCGGCCGGGATTGTCCCCTGGTGGTCCGACACGGCGTTGGTGGTTGCCGCGCTGTTGGCCGTGTTTTCAATCATCTTCGGCACCCGTAACATTGATGCCACCGAACATCATCACGGCATGATGCTGGCGATCGCATTCGAGTCCGTTGTCAAGCTGACGGCGTTCCTGGCCGCCGGGTTGTTCGTGACATTCGTGATGTTCGGCGGGATCGGCGATCTGCTGGCCAAGGCGGCGGCTTCGCCGCTTATCGTTGAG
>JBLHHE010000395.1:0-3216 GCA_047616465.1 Alphaproteobacteria bacterium | reverse complement strand
ATCGTTGATTTCCTTGAAACCATCGATGTCGAAATATAAAACGCTCGACACCGAATTATAACGTTCCGAATAGGCGACCATGCGGCTTAGTTCGCGGACAAAGGCGCGGCGATTGGCGACGGGAACGAGGGAATCCTCATCGGCAAGTTTCTCGAGAAAGGCGACCCGCTTTTCCGCTTGCTCCAACTCCTGGCGCATGCGTTGCACTTCGTGCATCAAAAGCTCGATAGCATCGCGAACCTTGGGTGTCAGCTCGTCACTGGGAATACCGGCAATCGTAGAGACATCGGCACTGGGCGCCGGCGCGCCGGCATCGGCTACAGCCCGCGCGGCATACGCACGTCCGGCTTCACGGGCAGCGCCCGTGGAGGCGATGGGACGGGGACTTCCAGACCTGGTTTGGCCAACTTTCATAAGGCCCTTCCTTTTTCTCGGGAAGTGAAAAAAACATGCCTTTTCAAACGATTCTTAAAGGCGGTATTGGGTCTGAACTTACCAGAATATTCCTTAATAATTCGTTATAGCGACAATTGTATGTAAAATACTCGAGCGGTATCGGCATATGTACACCGCTTGCGCTGCGGGTGCGCCAACCTATAATCGCCCCCTTTTCCGCCCCTCGGGCGGTCACTTGGAGAGGTTAACAATGGCGAGCCCTATCATCGGCATTATCATGGGCAGCCAGTCGGACTGGCAGACCATGCGTCACACCGCCGAGACCCTCGAAGCGTTGGGGGTTGAACACGAAGTGCAAATCGTATCGGCGCATCGCACACCCGACCGCTTGGCCGATTACGCGAAAACCGCCCGCTCGCGCGGCCTCAAAGTCATCATCGCCGGCGCCGGCGGCGCGGCCCACTTGCCGGGCATGACCGCAGCGATGACGCCCGTACCCGTTCTGGGCGTACCGGTTGAAAGCAAGGCGCTGAGCGGCATGGACAGCCTGCTGTCGATCGTCCAGATGCCGGCGGGGGTTCCGGTCGGTACGTTGGCGATCGGCCGCGCCGGGGCTATTAACGCCGCCCTGTTGGCTGCCGCGATTATCGCCACGCAGGACACCGTCGTGGCCCAGGCGCTCGATGACTGGCGGGCCCAACAGACCGACAGCGTCGCCGACGCGCCATCCGACGACACGTAGCCATTATGTCATCCAGCGACACGCCAGCGGTTCTCCCGCCGGGCGCGACAATCGGCATTTTGGGCGGTGGGCAGCTGGGCCGCATGACCGTGGCCGCGGCGGCTCGACTAGGTTACCGCTGCCACATTTTTTGCCAATCGCCCGATGAGCCGGCAGCCCAGATCGCCGAGCGCGCAACCGTGGCCCCCTTCACCGATACCGACGCGCTCGACCGCTTTGCCGCCGACATCGATGTCGCGACGCTGGAGTTCGAAAATGTCCCGCTGGAAAGCGTCGAATATCTCGCGACGCGAATTGCCGTGCGACCGAACGCAGCTGCGTTGGCGGTTGCCCAGGACCGGATCAAGGAGAAGGATTTCATTACCGCCGCTGGTATCGCCACGGCGCCTTACCGGGCGGTCGCCAGCCGCGCCGATTTGACCGGCGCGGTGGCCGCTTTGGGCGCCCCATCGATTCTAAAAACCGCACGCCTGGGCTATGACGGAAAAGGCCAGGTTCGCCTCGACCCTGATACCGATTTAGAGGCGGCATGGGCCAGCTCGGGTGCCGGCGCGGCGACCGGCGGCGCCATTCTCGAAGGCTTCGTCGACTTCGAGCGGGAGATATCGGTCATTGCCGCACGCGGCCTCGACGGCGCTGTAACCAGTTACGTTCCGGTCGAGAACCGGCACGCCAACCATATTCTCGATCAGACCATCGTGCCGGCGCCCATCTCAAATCCGTTAGCCGCGACCGCGACCGAAATCGCCCACCAGCTCATAGAAAAACTGCAATTGGTCGGTGTGCTCGCGGTCGAGATGTTCGTGTCGGCGAACGGTACTGTTCTGGTGAACGAGATCGCGCCGCGGCCGCACAATTCGGGACATTGGACCATCGACGCCTGCGCGGTCAGCCAATTCGAATTGTTGGTACGCGCCGTCTGCGGCCTGCCGCTGGGATCGACGGAGCGCGACGCCGACGCGACGATGAAAAATCTCATCGGCGACGATGTAGACGATTGGCAGACCTATCTCGCCGACCCGGCGGCGCGCCTGCACCTCTATGGCAAAGCCGAAACCCGGCCCGGACGCAAAATGGGCCATGTAACCTGGCTAACCCCGCGAGCACGACCCTAGTTTTCGCGTGCACAATAGTGCGGTTTTACCGATCCTCTATTGTCCCCTTTGCACCCGCAGCCGCAACCGGTCGATGCAACGCTTTATCCCAAACGGATATTGCGAGGGTTTAGAGAAACACCCCCTCACCTGCCTTATCAAGCTGGTGGTTGGGCGGCCACTTGGCGGCGACGGGCCGTCATCAAGTATATACCGGCAAAAATCAAAACCACGCCGGCGACATGGTAGAGCGCAATGTTTTCTCCCAAAACCAGGATTGCCAGCGCGGCGATAAATACCGTGCGCACGTAGAAAAACATGCTCGAAATATACGACCCCACCGCCAACGTACCGATGGTCATGAAGCCGACGGCAAGAATCGATACGGCAAACGATATCCACAGGATCATCGCCATGCTGTCCAATGTGTAGGGAAATGGCTCCACGTAAATAATTTCCCAAACATACAGCGGGGCGGCGAAGAGGGCGCCAAACCACGAAACCGCACATAAACGAGAAAATGGCGAGAGTTCCGACGGGGTAGAACGCAGCAAGACAACATAGGCCGAGTAGCCCAATATGGCGGCGAACACCAACAGATCGCCGATCTGTAAATGCAAGCCCAACAGGATAGCGACGTCGCCGCGCGCAACCACCACCAACACACCGACCGCAGCGATCACCAAGCCGATTCCCTGACGCGTATTGATTTGATCGCGAAAGAACAGCCAGCCCATGACCGCCATAACGGCAGTCTGGGATGTCATGACCACGCCCCCATTCATCGCTGTGGTCAGACTAACGCCAAGATAGAGCGCCGAGCCGCCCAAAACCGACATGCAAAAGCCGAGGATGGATAGGACCTTCCAGTGCCGCGCCACAACCGCGCGGTTGACGTAAAGTTCGCGGCCATAGATCGGCGTTAGCAGAATTGCCGGCCCCATGACGCGCCAAAAGCCCAGTCCCAAAGGGGGAACATCGCGC
>JBLHHE010000394.1:0-3220 GCA_047616465.1 Alphaproteobacteria bacterium | reverse complement strand
CCATGGTGCGGTGGATTTCGGATTCTAGAATTTCCAATGCTCGCGTCGCCCCCGCTTCGCCCGCCGCGCTGACCCCATACAGGGTGGCGCGGCCGATAATCACCGCATCGGCACCCAGCGCCAGCCCCTTTAGGACATCGCTGCCGCGCCGGAACCCGCTATCGACGATGATCGTGAGACGCTTACCCGCCGCCGCGACCACCGCCGGCAGGGCGTCGATCGGCGCGATCCCGGCATCATTGGCGATGCCGCCATGGTTGGAAACGATCACCCCGTCGGCGCCGCAATCGGCCGCCATCACTGCGTCGTCGGGATGGAGGACGCCCTTGACGATCAAGGTACGCGGCCACATGTCGCGCACCCGGCGCAGAAATTCCCAGTTCAAAGTATCGTTCTTGATGAGGAACCCCCGCACTTGCGATGGCCCCAATTCCTCGGGAATTTTAATATTGACGTAGCGCGGCATGTGCCCTTCGGCCAGCACATAGCGGCCCATGGTGCCGAACATCCATCTGGGGTGGATCAGCGTATCGACGAGGTTTCGCGGCGTGATGCGGACCGGGAACGTCACCCCATTGCGAATATCGGCCTCGCGGTTGTAGGGCACTGTCGAATCGACCGTGACCACCAGCGCCTCGAAACCGGCATCGCGGGCCCGCTCGACCGCCAATAACGAGGCTTCCATGTCGCGCCAGACATAGAGCTGAAACCATTGGCTGCCGCCGCCATTGGCCAATATATCCTCCATCGCCGTGTTCGACGTGCTGGCCAGGGTAAAGGGGATGCCGGCCTTCGTGGCGGCGCGCGCCAGTTCGGTCTCGCCGCGATACCAGACAAACCCCGCCGGCCCGGTGGGGCCGATCACCAGGGGCAGCGCCTGGGGCTTACCGAATAGGGTGATTTTCGGATCGCGGCCCGAGACGTTGTTGAGGACGCGCGGCATCAGTTTGATCCGCTCCAGCGCCACCCGGTTGTGGCGCAGAGCGATATCGTCCTCGCTGCCCCGGTCGCAGAAATCGAACAGAGCCTTAGTCAGGCGGCGGCGCGCCATCTGGCGCAGATCCTCGATATTGAGCGCGCGACGCGATAGATCGGTCATGTGACATCTCCCCCAAGCGCCGGCAATTGTCCCGGCAAGACAACATGATGGCGGCCGAGCGACTTTATGTCGGTCAGGCCCATCACCCCCATAGTGCGGCAGATTTCAGATTCTAGAATTTCCAATGCGCGCGTCGCCCCCGCCTCACCCGCCGCGCCAACCCCGTACAGGGTCGCGCGGCCTATCCCCACCGCATCGGCGCCCAGGGCCAGCCCCTTGAGCACATCGCTGCCACGCCGGAACCCGCTATCGACGATGATCGTCAGGCGCTCGCCCGCCGCCGCCACGACCGCCGGCAGCGCGTCGATCGGCGCTACAGCCGCGTCGTTGGTATTGCCCGCATGGTTCGAAACGATGATGCCGTCGGCGCCGCAATCGGCGGCCATCACTGCGTCGTCGGGATGAAGGATACCCTTGACGATCAAGGTACGCGGCCACAGATCGCGCACCCGGCGCAGGAAATCCCAGTCCAAAGTGTCGTTCTTGGCGAGAAAACCGCGCACCTGCAATGGAGTGAAATCCTCGGGAATTTTAATATTGACGTTGCGCGGCATGTGTCCTTCGGCGAGTACGTAACGGCCTAATGTGCCGAACAGCCATCTCGGGTGCACAAGCGTATCGACGACGCTGCGCGGGGTAATTCGAACCGGAATCGACACCCCATTACGAACATCAAATTCGCGATTGGTGGGAACGGTCGAATCGACGGTCAGGACCAGCGCCTCGAAACCGGCATCGCGGGCGCGCTCGAGTGCCACCAGCGAGGCTTCCATGTCGCGCCAGACATAGAGCTGAAACCATTGGCTGCCGCCACCGTTAGTCCGAACATCTTCCATCGCCGTGTTCGAATTGCTGGCCAGAGTGAAGGGGATGCCGGCCTTCGCGGCGGCGCGCGCCAGCGCGGTCTCGCCGCGATACCATATCCATCCCGTTGGCCCGGTGGGGCCGATCACCAGGGGCAGCGCCTGGGGTTTGCCGAATAGCGTGATCGCCGGATCGCGGCCCGAGACATCGTTGAGGACGCGCGGCATCAGTTTGATCCGCTCTAGCGCCACCCGATTGTGGCGCAGGGCGATATCGTCCTCGCTGCCCCGGTCGCAGAACTCGAACAGGGCCTTGGTCAGGCGGCGCCGCGCCATGAGGCGCAGATCTTCGATGTTGAGCGCTTTGCTTGATAAGTCGGTCACGCTACACCTCGCTCAAATGCCGGTAGTTGCATGGGCAAAACCACATGGTCGCGGCCGAGGGATTGCAGGTCGGTCAGGCCCATCACCCCCATGGTGCGGCGGATTTCGGAACCTAGAATTTCCAATGCGCGCGTCGCTCCCGCTTCGCCCGCCGCACCAACCCCGTACAGCGTGGCGCGGCCTATCGCCACCGCATCGGCGCCCAGCGCCAGCCCTTTTAGAACATCGCTGCCACGCCGGAACCCGCTATCGACGATGATCGTCAGGCGCTCTCCGGCTGCAGCCACGACCGCCGGCAAGGCGTCGATCGGCGCCACAGCGGCGTCGTTGGTATTGCCCGCATGGTTCGAGACGATGATGCCGTCGGCGCCGCAATCGGCCGCCATCACCGCATCGTCGGGATGGAGGATTCCTTTGACGATCAAGGTACGCGGCCACAGATCGCGCACCCGGCGCAAAAAATCCCAGTCCAAAGTGTCGTTGCGGGCGAGGAAACCCTGCCTTTGCTCGGCGGTGTAATCGTCGGGGATATGAACGTTGGGGAAACCCGGCATATGCCCGTCGGCGAGCACATAGCGGCCCAACGTGCCAACCAGCCAGCGCGGATGTAAAAGGCCGTCGATCGCGCCCTGCAGCGTGACACGGGGCGGGAACACGACGCCATTTCGGGTATCGAATTCGCGGTTGTTGGGGGTGGGAGAGTCGACGGTAAAGACCAGCGCCTCGAAACCGGCGGCGCGCGCCCGCTCGACGGTCACCAGCGACGCCTCCACATCGGCCCAGACATAGAGCTGGTACCATTGGGTGCCGCCGCCCTCGGCCAGGATCGCCTCCATGGGAGTATTGCCAGTACTCGACAAAGTGTAGGGAATTCCCGCCGTCGCGGCGGCCCGCGCCAGGGCGATCTCGCCGCGATACCAGACAAATCCCGCCG
>JBLHHE010000393.1:0-3237 GCA_047616465.1 Alphaproteobacteria bacterium | reverse complement strand
GTCGATAAGAAACCGTTCGTCGCCGACATACAGGCCGGCGCCGCGATCGTCGTCCACGACATCAGGTTGGCCTTCACCCATGTGTTCCGCACCCGCGAATTCGAGGGCCAGCGCCGCGCCGACAGCTACGGCGCGATAAGCCTCTCGGTAAAATTCTGACCCGCTCACATCCAGACAGGTGATCCATGCGCTTCGGTGACCGCGAACCCCACTTTCTCACAACAACCCAGTTATCCGACCGGGTCGAATGGAGCTTCGCCGAAACGCCGCCGGAAATAGCCGCGGTCGCCGACGCCGAGCCGCTCGACCAGCTGCGCGCGGTCAATGACTATGTCACCGCGACCTGCGCCTATGTGGAAGACGTCATCGACCAGTGGAAGTCTCCGACCGAGTTCTTCACCGCCAAAGCCGGCGACTGCGAAGATCATTGTGTGGGAAAATACGCGCTGCTGCGCAATATCGGCTGGGCGACGGTCGATCTCGGCGTGTTTGCCGGCCGCGATATCGACGGGGCGGGCCACGCCCTGCTCGGCGCGCGTGTCGGCGACGATATCCAAATTCTCGACAACCGCACGCCGATTATTCGCCCCTCGTCCCAAGCGCCTTGGTTCACACCGTTCTTCGGCGTCAACGAGGATAGCTCCTGGTTCTATTTGGGCTGAGAAGAGCGCCCCTACTCTGCTGCTTCAGCGTCCAATCTGCCGGCGTCGCGCCAAACCTCGATCACCTCTTCGGCCTGCACCACCTGGCCGAACCAGCGGTCGATATTGACCAGGGTGGCGTTATGCATTTCCGCCGTGACGGTGCCGGTGCAGTCGTCGGCGAAGACGATGTAATAATCGTGGAAGAAGCCGTCACGCGCCGTCGATTCGACACAGCCATTGGTGATCGCGCCGGTCATGATCAGCGAGCGGATACCGTTCGAGCGCAGCACCATATCGAGATTGGTGCCGATGAAGCCGCCATAGCGGTGCTTGTGAATGATCGGCTCGCCGGGGCGGGGCTCGATGCCCTCGTAGAACTGACCGCCCCAGCCATCTTCCATGCACACCGGGTATTCGATGAAGCGTCCCTTCCACTGGCGCAGCGACTGTTCGAGCCAAACGTCGGACATCAGGTTCATCTCGGCGTTATAGATAGTCTGGATGTAGACGATCAGGCAGCCGGCTTGGCGCGCCTTGTCGATCAGATTGACCAGCCGCGGCACCATGGTCTGGATGCGCGTCAGGTCGAAGCCTTCAGTGTCGAGCATACCGCCCTCGGCGCAGAAATCGTTCTGCACATCGACCACGATCACCGCCGTATGGGCCGGATCGGTCTTGGCCTCGAGCGTGGTCAGTGCGCGCGCCAGGGTCTTGTCGATATTGGCGCGCATGCCCGGGGTTATTTTGTCCGGATTGCGGTTCGATAGCGTGGATTTGTCGTCAGCCATGGTGTCTCCCCGTCCGTCCGCGAATGCTGTCGCAGTCCCGAGCTTAGCAGCAACGGCGCCGGCGCGGCGAATCGATCCGGCGGGCCGCCCTACTCCGCGTTCGGGCGGCGCAGATAGACCAGCCAATAAACCAGCGCCACGAAGAGACTGCCACCGACGATGTTGCCCAGGGTCACCGGGATCAAATTTCCCAGAAAACTAGCGAGGGTGACGCCGTCGGCGTCGAGCAGCCAGCCGAGGGGGATGAAATACATATTGGCGATCGAATGTTCAAAACCCAGCGCGACGAAGGCGGAGATGGGGAAAATGATAGCGAGGATCTTACCGCTCACCGTATGGGCGGCGAAGCACAGCCATATCGCCAAGCACACCAGCGCGTTGCACAACACACCGCGAAAGAACGCCTCGGTGAAGGGCAGCGCTACTTTCGCGGTGGCGGTCTGTGACGCGGCGGCGGCCACGGCCCCGTCGCCGAGCTGCAATACGCCGCTGAGGTAAACGAGAACGGCCGCCCCGAGAGCGCCGACAAAATTACCGGCGAACACCAGCCCCCAGTTGCGCAAGAGTTGCCGCGCCGTAATTTTGCGGTCGGCCCAGGCCATGACGATGAGATTATTACCGGTGAACAGCTCGGCGCCCCCGACAACCACGAGGATAAGACCCAGCGAAAAAGCGATGCCGCCGACCAGACGGTTGATACCGAAGCCGAGATCGTTACC
Source organism: Alphaproteobacteria bacterium (assembly GCA_047616465.1). Lineage (GTDB taxonomy): Bacteria > Pseudomonadota > Alphaproteobacteria > UBA6615 > UBA6615 > JABDJY01. The sequence continues at coordinate 1,086 of JBLHHE010000393.1, read as the reverse complement.
GGTCGTCACCAGGGTGGCGAACATCGCCCCGAAGGCGATAAATGCACCGGCCAGAACACCCAGCACCAGCGTATTGAGCACCGGCAGACGGGCCTTGACCACGCCCACCGCCTCCACCAGTGCCGCAATCTCGCGCGGTGAATGGGCGTCGAGGTCATTATGGCGGGGTGCGTCGGGCGTTGGCATGAGACCAGTGTAGCCGCTAGAGCAGTATCCGAACACATTGAGATTTTGGATCATCGCCACACAAAAGGCGGAATCTCTTGTATGGTGGGGGTATAGAGAGGCGGAATGCCGCCCGCATCTTCCCCGAGGATAACCCCATGACGCTTAACCGATTGGCTGTGTGCCTTACCGTCATTGTCGCGACTGTCGCAATTCCCCTAAGCGCCCAGGCGCAGCTCGATTTTCTCAAACGGGGCAAAGAGGCCCTGGAATCGATACAGGGTGGCGGATCCACCTCGGCGACAGGCGCCCTGACCGAAGGCGAAATTGGCAACGGGTTGCGCGAAGCCCTCACGGTGGGGGTTCGCACCGTGGTGTCGCAAGTCGGCGCGTCGGATGGCTATAACAACGATCCGCGTATCCATGTGCCATTGCCGAAAAGCCTGGAGACGGTACAAAAAACACTGGCGCGCATCGGCATGTCCGACCTGGTGGACGATCTGGAGTTAAAGCTCAATCGCGCCGCCGAAAAGGCCGCGCCCGAAGCCCGCGAGGTGTTTGGGCAGGCCATCCGGGAGATGACGTTCGACGACGTGCAGAAAATTTATAAAGGCCCCGACGACGCCGCGACGCGCTTTCTCGAGCGCACCATGAGCGATCCGCTGGTCCAGCGCATGCGCCCGATCGTCGAGGCCAGCCTGTCGGAAGTCGGCGCGGTGCGGGCCTATGACAATGCTATCGGCCAATATAAGGCGATCCCCTTCGTGCCCGATGCGAAGGCCAACCTGACCCAACACGTGCTGGAACGCGCCCTTAAGGGATTGTTCCTCTATCTCGCCGAGGAAGAGGCCGCCATTCGTCAGAACCCGGTCAAACGGACCACAGACTTGCTGCAAAAGGTGTTCGGCACCAGTTAAGCGT
>JBLHHE010000392.1:0-3249 GCA_047616465.1 Alphaproteobacteria bacterium | reverse complement strand
GCCGTGACGGCGCCCTTATGGTCGTATCTCGACGCCCTGCATCCCGCCATGTGGCGGTCCGGTAAAGTGTTCCCGCAAAATGGCCCGGCGCAGCATCGCCTGCTCGACGATGGCGAGGTCGATATCGCTCTGTCGTTCCAACCGTCGGAGGCCTCCAGCCTGATCGCCCGGGGTGCGTTGCCCGATAGTGTGCGCACCTTCGTGCTGGACGGCGGCACCGTGGGCAATACCAGTTTCCTGGCTATTCCGTTTAATGCCAAAGCCCGCGACGGGGCGATGGTATTGGCGGACTTCCTAATGTCGCCGGAAGCCCAGGCTCGCAAGCAAAACCCCGAATTCTGGGGCAGCGGCACCGTGCTCGCCATCAATAAGCTGCCGGTTACGGAGCAAAACCGCTTCGCCAACCTAAAGCTTGGCATCGCAACTTTATTGCCCGAACGTCTCGGCGATACCCTGCTCGAGCCGCATACCTCTTGGGTCGCCGCGCTGGAAAAGGAATGGGCCGCACGCTACGCCGCCGGAAAATAAGCGATAGCCGCGCATGATGGGAACGACCTTTGGGACGTCTGAACTCGCCGTCATAGCCGCCGTATTCTTGCTCGCCGGCACCGTTAAGGGCGTCGTCGGACTAGGGCTTCCCACGGTGGCCATCGGCTTGCTGACGGCGCTGGTCGGTCTGTCCGAAGGCATGGTGCTGATGGTGATACCATCGCTGGTGACCAATCTTTGGCAAGCGCTGGCCGGCGGCGCGTTGAAGGCGATTCTGCGCCGGGTTTGGACCCTGCTATTGACCATCTTCATCGGCGCCTGGTTCGGTGTAAATCTGTTTGGCCGCAGCGACGCCATTTTGCTAACCGCTTTTCTCGGCATTATGTTATGCGCCTACGCTTTGTTCGGCCTGACCTCACCCAAACTGCCGTCACCGGGGCGCCATGAAACATGGCTATCGCCGGTCCTCGGCGTGATCAACGGTACCCTGACCGGGCTGACCGGCACATTCTTTATCCCGGGGATACCCTACTTTCAGGCGCTGGGATTCTCGCGCGACGTGCTGGTTCAGGCGATGGGCGTTCTGTTCCTGACCTCCACCGCGGCGCTCGCCATCGCGTTGGCCGGCCACGGCAGGTTGAATGTAGAGATCGGCACCGTTTCGGCCTTCGCCACCCTACCCGCATTGCTCGGCATGGTTTTGGGCGCTCGCCTGCGCCGGCGTCTGTCGGAACAGAGGTTCCGGCAAGCCCTGTTTGTCTCTCTGTTGCTGCTCGGAATCTTTATTGCCGCACGGGCTTTGGTGCCGTGAAGATGAGCATCGCCGGCATCGCGGCCAAAGACACCGATTGGGCGCGGCGCCGAAATTCAGCGCTGCGCGCGGTCCCCCTGATAACATTGCTGCTGTTTATGGGACCGGTCGCGGCGGGCCTGATCGGCACCTTGTTGCCGGCGTTCGGTTACTTGCCGGCCCTGGGCGGCGATACATTCTCCCTGACGCCGTGGCGCCATCTGTTGGCGGCGCCCGGCCTGGCCGAATCGGTCCGCCTGTCCTTTGTCAGCGGGTTGGCGACAACAATAGTGGCGCTGGCCGTGGTGATCCTGTTCTGCGCCGGGTGGCACGGCACGCGCGGCTTCGCCCGGGTCCAGCGCCTATTGTCGCCGCTGCTATCGGTGCCCCATGTAACCGTGGCCTTCGGGCTGGCCTTTGTGCTGGCGCCGAGCGGCTGGATTCTGCGCCTGGTGTCGCCGTGGGCGACCGGGCTGACGCGGCCGCCGGACATCATCATCGCCCAGGATCCGGCCGGTCTGACCTTGATCGCCGGCCTGGCGATCAAGGAAATCCCCTTCCTGTTTCTGATGACCTTGGCCGCTATCGGTCAGGTCGACGCCGCACGCACCCGCACCATGGCGCGTACCCTGGGCTACGGCCCCGTCGCCGCCTGGCTCAAGGCGGTGTTCCCCCAAGTGTATCCGCAAATCCGCCTGCCGGTGTTCGCCGTCCTGGCCTACGCGGTCTCGGTGGTCGATGTGGCAATCGTGCTGGCGCCGACAACGCCGCCGCCGCTGGCCGTGCAACTGGTGCGCTGGTTCAACGACCCCGAATTGGCGATGCGCTTCGTGGCCTCGGCCGGTGCAATCCTGCAGCTCGCCATTGTCGCCGGCGCCATGCTGGTATGGTGGCTCGGAGAGCGGGTGCTGATCTGCCTGGGAAAACGCTGGATTCGCACCGGCTGGCGGTGGCGGCGCGATGGGTGGCTGCGCCGCGCCGCCGCGATCGTCCTGCTCGGCGGATTCGCCATCGCCTTCTTCAGCCTGCTCTCCATGGCCCTATGGTCGGTGGCCGGGCGCTGGCGGTTTCCCGAAGCATTGCCCGATACGATTAGCCTTGCCACCTGGGTCGGCAACGCCGACCGGCTGGCCGCCGCCGGCCGGAATACGCTGAGCGTCGGGCTCGCCGCCTCGGCGGTCGCCCTGGTGTTTGCCGTCGGCTGTCTGGAGAACGAGGCCCGCTTCGGCCAACGGGCCACCAGCCGGGCGCTGCTTCTGCTCTACCTGCCCCTGCTGGTGCCCCAGGTGGCGTTTCTATTCGGCGCCCAAATCATGCTTATCGTGTTCAATATCGACGGCAGCTGGCTCGCCGTCGGCTGGAGCCATCTGGTGTTCGTGCTGCCTTATGTATTTTTGTCCCTGGCCGATCCCTACCGCTCGTGGGACGAGCGTTATGCCCGCACCGCCCTATGCCTGGGCGCGGGACCGTGGCGCGTGCTGCGCTGCGTCAAACTGCCGATGCTGCTGCGCCCGGTATTGGTCGCCGTCGCGGTCGGGTTTGCGGTCAGCGTCGGGCTATACCTGCCCACCCTGTTCGCCGGGGCGGGCCGGTTCGACACGTTGACGACCGAGGCGGTAAGCTTGGCGGCCAGCGGCAACCGGCGGATCATCGGCGCCTACGCGCTGATGCAAATGCTGTTGCCGTTCCTCGCCTTTGCGGCAGCGGCGGCGGTGCCCGCCTGGATGTTCCGCCACCGGCGCGGCCTGCTTGTGACCCACTGATTTCGCACCGCTTGACAGTACCCGCCACTGACGGGCCAACTGCGGCTAACCACAACGACGCAAAACCCCTGGAGAGACTTCGATGAAACTTTACAGCTATTGGCGCTCGCTCGCCGCCTATCGGGTGCGAATCGCCCTCAACCTCAAGGGCATTCCCTTCGATGTGGAATCGCTGGATTTGGTGAAGGGCGATCAGTTCAACGACGG
>JBLHHE010000391.1:0-3254 GCA_047616465.1 Alphaproteobacteria bacterium | reverse complement strand
CGGCACCGTGGTCTGGGCCCGCGAACAGGTAGCGGGCCGGGGGCGGCATGGCCGGATATGGGCCTCGCCGCGGGGAAATCTCTACCTTTCGATCCTTCAGCGGCCCGACTGCCGCCCCGCCGACGCCCCCCAAATGGGTTTTGTCACTGGGGTCGCGCTGGCCGATGCTCTGGGAAAGCTGACCGACATCCCGGTGGCGCTGAAATGGCCGAACGATCTGATGATCAACGGGAAGAAGGCCTCGGGTATTTTGTTGGAAAGCACAGCCAATGCCGACGGGCGTTTAACCTGGCTGATCATCGGCGTCGGCGTGAATGTGGAGATATTCCCCCCCGAATTGCCCGACGTGACCAGCCTGCTTGAGGCAGGGGCGACAGTTTCGGTCGAGAATTTGTTGAGCGTCTTCCTGGAACGGCTGTTTTGGTATACCGAGCAGTGGCGCCAGCACGGTTTCCAGGCAATTAGAGAGCAGTGGTTGTCGTTTGCCCTGCCTGCGGGTACAGAGATGCGCGTGCGGTTGCCGGAGGGCGACGTATTTGGCAGGTTTTCCGGCATCGATGCGCGCGGTAGTCTGTTGCTTGATACCGACAATGGATCGCGGCGGATCGATATGGGCGACGTATTCCCGCTGCCCCCACCTAACGAAGAGGCTGGCTGATGCTATTGGCCATCGATTGCGGCAATACAAATACGGTTTTTGCCGTGTACGCCGGCGACGAACAGCGCGGCGTATGGCGCATTTCAACGAACGCCCAGCGCACAGCAGATGAATATGCCGTGTGGCTGACCCAGCTTCTGTCCCTGAAGGGGCTGACGGTTGCCGACATCACCGAAAGCATCATCTCCACCGTCGTTCCGGGTACACGCCGTGGATTCGATGCTCTCATGGCCCAGCATTTCGGTATTACTCCGCTGGTCATTCGCGATCCCAACGTCGATCTGGGCATCAAGATTTTGGTCGAACGGCCCGAGCAGGTCGGCGCCGACCGGCTGGTCGATGCCGTCGGCGCCCACATCCGCTATCCCGGCGACTTAATCGTCATCGACTTCGGCACCGGCACGACCTTCGAAGTGGTCGATGCTGACGGCAATTTCAGGGGCGGTGTGATCGCGCCGGGTATAAATCTGTCGGTCGAAGCATTGTACATGACCGGCGCTTTGTTGCCGCGGGTCAATATCGAAAAGCCGGACCGGGTCATCGGTGGCGCCACGGTGCCCTCCATGCAGTCGGGGATATTTTGGGGCTATGTATCGATGATCGAAGGCATGGTGCCGCGTATCGTTGCTGAATACGGCAAACCCATGAAGGTCGTGGCGACCGGAGGCCTGGCGCCCTTATTCATCAATGAGACCGACGTCATTCAGGCCGTAGAGCCCGATCTAACCTTGCTCGGACTGGTTGAAATAAACCGGCGAAATCGGAAATAATGTCCCCTTCAGACCTGACGACCAACGCCGGGATCGGTCCCGTACCCGGTAAGGACGAGTTGTTGTTTCTGCCCCTGGGCGGGACCGGCGAGATCGGCATGAACCTGAACCTCTACGGTCATGCCGGCAAATGGCTGATGATCGATTGCGGCGTCACGTTCGGCGACGACAATGCCCCCGGTGTCGATGTCATCATGCCCGATCCCCAATTTATCGAGCGCCGCCGCAGCTCTCTGGTCGGTTTAGTACTCACCCACGCCCACGAGGACCATCTGGGCGCTGTCCACCATCTGTGGAAACGGCTGCGCTGCCCGGTCTACGCCACGCCGTTCACGGCCAATGTATTGCGCAAGAAGCTCGAGGAAGCCGGCCTTCTCGGCGAAGTGCCGATCACGGTGATCGGCATGTCCGAGCGCTTCGAGATCGCCCCCTTCGATCTGCAACTGATTACGCTGACCCACTCGATCCCAGAACCCAACGCCGTAGTGCTGCGCACCCCGTTGGGCGCCGTGCTGCATACCGGCGACTGGAAGCTCGATCCCGATCCCCTGGTCGGCGACACGACCGACGAGGCCGCGCTCAAACAGTTGGGCGACGACGGCGTGCTGGCGATGATCGGCGATTCCACCAACGCCCTTGTCGAAGGCACTAGCGGTTCAGAGGGTGCAGTGCGCGACAGCCTGATGGCGCTGGTCGGCGAGTTCAAAACCAGGGTCACCGTCGCCTGTTTCGCCAGTAACATAGCCCGGGTGCAGACCATCGCCGAGGTCGCCGCCGCCCATGGCCGCAGCGTGGTGCTGGCCGGCCGCTCGTTGTGGCGCATCACCGAGGCGGCCCGGGCGACCGGCTATCTCGCCGATATCGAACCGTTTATATCCGATCAGGACGCCGCCGCGTTACCCCGCGATAAGGTCCTCATTATTTGCACCGGTAGCCAAGGCGAGCCTCGGGCCGCGTTGCCGCGGATCGCCCGCGACGATCACCCCCATATCAAATTGGTCGAAAAGGATGTGGTGATTTTTTCGTCGCGCATCATTCCCGGTAACGAGGTCTCGATCGGGCGTCTGCAAAACCAGCTCGCCTCCATGGGGGTCAAGGTCATCACCGAACGGGATCATTTCGTGCACGTATCGGGTCATCCGGCCCGCGACGAGCTTATCCATATGTATCAATGGGTACGGCCCACAATCGCCGTGCCGGTGCATGGCGAGGCCCGGCACCTGCGCGGCCATGCCGAGCTCGCACGGGCCTGCCAAGTGCCGTTTGCCCCCATTATCACCAACGGCGATGTCTTGCGTTTGATCGAGAGCGGCCCCGAAATCGTCGGTCAGGTCCAGACCGGACGCCTGGCGGTGGACGGTACCGAGCTGGTGCCCATCGAAAACGAGACCCTGCGCATCCGCAATCGCATGCTGCTCAACGGTTTCGCGGTTTTGACCCTGGCTGTCGACCGGTCGGGCCGCGTCGTCGATGACCCGCTGCTGTCGGCTCCCGGCATATTGGGCGACAGCGATAGCGACCTCGATCTTGCCGACGACATTATCGACGATGTGTTGGAAATGATGTCGGACCTGCCACCGGCCCAGCGGCGCGACGACGAGGCCTTGAGCGAACAGGCCCGACGGGTCGTGCGTCGCGGATTTCGCGAACGGCGGGGTAAAAACCCCACCACCGAAGTCCATCTCGTGCGATTATCCCAATAGGGAAAACGAAAGAGGCTCGCGCCAGCATGATCGGACGGTTGAACCATGTCGCCATCGTTGTACCCGACCTTGCGGCGGCGGCGGCGACCTATGCCGATATGCTCGGCGCTCGAGTGTCCGCGC
>JBLHHE010000390.1:0-3261 GCA_047616465.1 Alphaproteobacteria bacterium | reverse complement strand
TCGCGTTGCCGCCAGGGCGCTATCGACCGATACCGGATCGGAGACATCGCCTATGGCGCCAAATATCGCTGCGCCGCCGGCATCGCCCGTGAGTTCGGCAACCGCCAGGTCGATGGCGCTTTGCTCGAGATCCCAAATGCAGACATTGGCGCCCGAGGCAAGCAGACGCTGGGCGATAGCAAGGCCCATGCCCGCCGCGCCGCCGGTAACGATTGCGTTGTGACCTGAAAGATCGATGTTGGTTTGTGTCATGGTCCGTCCCTTCCCCGAGCCGCAAGCCTGCTACTTCGCCACGTGGCGTTCCGGATTCCAGCCCTTGCTCCGCAGGCCTATCTCATCGGTGAAGTCCAATACCGTCTCTTCCAGTTGCGTCGCCATGATGTCGTTCCAGCGATTCAAAAAACCGAAATACGAGACGACGGCAATGATTTCCACGACCTGTTCGTGCGAGAAGTGCTTGCGGAGGTTTTCCATATCATTGTCGCTGACGGACGGCGGCGAGGTTGCGGCGCCTTGCGCTACCAGGAATGCAGCCCGCTCTGCTTCGCTGAACAAGGCGCTGCGCTCATAGTCCCAGATCGCATCTAGTTTTTCCCGCGATAGGCCGGCGGTTTCGCCATTTTTCAAAGTGTGGGCGGAACAATATTGGCAGCCATAGGCGTAGCTACAGAGATGAGCGACCAGCCATTTAAGCCCGAAATCGACCGTGCTGTCGGGGCTTCGCATGACCGCTATCGACATGTTCAGCAAACTCTCCGCAATTTCCGGGCGGGCGATCAGATCTTTCATGATGTTAGGCTGGAAACCGTTCTTTTGCGCGAAAGCATCGATACGATTTGACAAGTTGGTGACGGTGTTCGATGACGCTTGGGACAAACTCATCTGCGACTCTCCTAGGGTTTTACCCAAGGAGCATACCGAGCCACCAACACGAGAACTAGTAATTACAAGACATATGAACCGCTTGACGACTGAGGAGTTTTCCGGAGGTTTTCGCGTTCGATGGACTCGTCTTCCACCGCCGCATAGAATTTGAGTTCGCATCCGCGTTTGAAATGGCGAATGTTTCATTCTTTTTGAGGGGAAATATCAATGGCGCAGCACGAACATTCCGGCGGTAAGCCCAATCATATTGACGTGCATCATCATTTTTATCCCCCTGAGTTCCGGCAGGCGGTGAACGACTTCACCGGCCACAAGATGCCGATAGTGGAGAGCTGGACACCTGAGGCCAGCCTGGAGCAGATGGACTCCAACGGGGTCAGCACGGCAATCCTATCGTTGTGGTCAATACCCGGCGTCTGGATGGGTTCGGACGTGGCCGGCATGCGGCGCTGGGCCCGGCTAGTCAACGATTATGCGGCCCAGATGCAGCGTGACTATCCGGGACGCTTCGGCCTGTTTGCGGCCCTGCCGATGCCCGATGTCGATGGCAGTCTGACAGAGATCGAATACGCGCTGGACGTGCTTAAGGCGGATGGGGTTGGTCTGATGACCAATTTTGGCGACAAATGGCCCGGCGATCCCATCTACCGGCCCGTGTTTGAGGAGTTGAACCGGCGCAAGGCCGTTGTCTATTTCCACCCGGTGGCGCCGGCATGCTGTTCTGGGATGCTGCTGCCCGGTGTTCACGAAAGCTTCGCCGAGGTAACGTTCGATACGGCGCGCGCCGTACTCAGCCTGCTGTTCGGCGGCGCATTCCACGAATTTCGCGACATAAAGTGGATTTTCTCGCATTCGGGCGGCACGGTGCCCGTCATCGCGCGGCGAACTGCCGAGCTTGCCCAGCATTCGCCCCGGTTAAAGGAAATCGCGCCCGACGGCATCGATGCAGAACTAACGCGCTTGTATTACGAGACCGCCAACGGCTACCACGCCCCGAATATGGCGGCGCTGCTGGCCTATGTGCCGGTCTCTCAAGTGATGTTCGGCACGGACTATCCATATCTTATGGTTGGGACGAATGTCGAAGGTCTGGCCGAGGCGGTAACGGGTGAAGATCTGGCGGCAATTCAGTCCGGTAACGCGCTTCGGCTGTTCCCGCAATTCTCGTCTGGGTGACTTCCTTGCGCCTAGAAGCCAGTCCGGCCGTGCAGCAGCATGACGGCGAGCACGATGGCTAGATAGAGGAGATAGAGCCTGCTCTGCAGATGGTCGTCGGTCCTGCGCGAAATGGCGACGCCGAGCGGTGCGCCCGCGAGCCCGCCCGCGGCAAGACCAATGAAAGCCGGCAGATAGATATAGCCCAGGCTCCAGGGCGGCAGGCCGGACTCGCCGAAGCCGCCGATGACGTAGCCGCCGCCGGCAAACAGGCCGAGGCAGGCGGCGAGCGCCGAGCAGGTCGCCACCGTTGTTGCCATCGAAAACCGCAATTTGCGCAGGAACGGCGCCACAAGCACCGCCGGGCCCGGCCCCATCAGCGAGCCCAGTAGCCCCGCGAGGCTACCCGACAGCCAGTATTCCGGCCCGCGCACGCCCGACAGGTCTGTGCCACTCTGCAGGTCGACGATACGTTTTGTCAGCAGGCCGCGGATAATGGTGATGACGATAAAGAAGACGAAGATCGCCTTCAGTAGCCAGCCCGGCATGGCGTCGCCGATCGCCGCGCCGACCATTGCGCCGATCGCGACGAGCGGTGCGAAGCGCAGGATCAGACGGAAGTTAGTATCGCCCGCGCGCCAGCGTAGCACCGCCGAATAGCTTGCGGTGACGAAGATCACGGCCTGCGTCGTGCCGACGGTCAGATGCATGGTGTAGTCGCCGCCAATGTTCTGCACGGTCAGCGCGATCAGCAGCAGCGGCGCGACTGCGAAGCCGCCACCGACGCCGAACATAGCCGCCACCACGCCGGCGAACATGCCGGAGGCGACATAGATGAGAACGACCTCGATCATTTCGAAATGAACTTTACTATGAATAGGGACCGCTTGCCGTTGCGGTCTCTACAGGGAGATATGCGATGAAGCTATACTATTCCCCCGGTGCCTCTGGGACTTTCGGTCGAGACCGGCAGCTAGGGGGCGCCGTAGAGAGCTGCGCGGGCTTGCGCGAGGGCGTCAGGGCGGCCCTCGACCACGTCTTTGCGAACAGAGTCGCCGGAATAAATGACGCGGCCGGCGGCTTCGCTCGCTACCGGATCTATAGCCTCTCTTAGGGGCGTATATTGCTCGCGAAACTGCACACTACTGTCCAGATCGGCCTCGAGTGCCGAATAGGCGTAGGTATGGATAATTGTCGGCTTTACGTCGTTGAAAATATACG
>JBLHHE010000389.1:0-3262 GCA_047616465.1 Alphaproteobacteria bacterium | reverse complement strand
AACCAATAGACGTGCCGAGGAACGGCGCGGTGCAGGGGGTCGCCAGAATGGTCGCAAAGGCGCCTTGGAAAAAGTTACCCTTGAGGGACGTACCGCCACTTGCCCGCACCGCAACGTCGGACACTTGGCCGGGCAGGTTGATCTCGAACAGTCCCCACATATTGGCGGCGAACAGGGTCAGAATGACGACAATTGCGATGATGAATAACGGTTGCTGGAACTGGATTCCCCAACCCACCGCAAAGCCCGCCGCCTTGACGCCCACGGCCAGCGACGCCAGCGCCAGGAACGACACGATGATGCCCGCCGTCGTCGCCAGGAAGCCGAGCCGCACTTGCTTGGGATCTTCGCCGCCGTGGCTCACCACCGACAGCAGCTTGATCGAGAGCACCGGCAAGACGCAGGGCATCAGGTTGAGGATCAGGCCGCCGATCAACGCCAGACCGATGATCGACAGCAAGGTGACGTAGTGCATCGCCGCTCCGTCGACAGCGAGCGGCCCGGGCGCCGGGGTCACTTGGGTCTCGATGCTGCGCGCGCCATCGAACAGCGTGAACGTAACCGGTTGTGCCGACAGATCGACCGCCGCGCCGTCGCCGAAAATATCCTCGGCGCGCATGCGGGCAATCGCCAACATGCCGCCATCGGTGATGGTGAACTCAGGTTTCGAAAAAGCGTGATCCTCCGACCCTTCGATCAGAAGGTCGGGATTGATGAAGGGCACCGAACCGCGAAACGCCACTTCGAGAAGCGGTTTGGCGCTAGATCCGCTGAACGAGGCGGCCTCGAACGTCAATCCAACAGCGGCGCCGTCACCGGGCACCTGGACGCTATATTGGTTGATCAAATTTGCGTGGTCGGACGCCGCCGCGGGACCGTCCGGCAAATCCAGCGACAGGTTCATCGTATGGGGGATGCAAACATCGTCGCAGATCAGCATATCGACGCGCGCGCGCAACTGCGCCGGCTCGCCGGGACGCTCGAGCGCGATATCGATGGGAAAAACCACTTCTTTTTTGTAACCGAACGTCTCTAAGTCGTAATATAGAAAGCGCGCCGGTACGGGCCAGCGAAACACCGTCGCCGCAACGTTGGTGCTGCCGGTAAAGTCTACCTGGGGCGGAATTCCAGCATCTCCGGGCGAGCGCCAATAGGTCTTCCAGCCGGGCTGCAGTTTGACTTCGACCCCCAGCGGAATAGCTTCAAGGTCGCCGACCGCCGTTGTGGCAGCGATCAACCGTGCTTCGGCCTTGGGACCGGCCTGCCAATCGCTCGCAGCTTCGGCGCCATAGGCCAATTGCGGCAGAAAACTTGCCGCGAACAGGCCCAAAAGACCCAAACGCGCAACGGATAACAGTCGTTTCACCATAAAAAGCTTCTCAGCCCCGTCTTTCTTAACCGAACGAATACCCTATTAGGGTTGATATATGGGTAATGCGGTGGCGGAGTATAACGGTGGATTGATCACCCTTTCGTCACAATCACGTGTCGAAATAACAGCTAATTATCGCTTGCCAGTGCCTTCATAACTGACGAAATTTAAGGCTTAACGAATGGTTATCGCGATGTCGGATGATGTAACAGAATCTGCCTACTTAGAAGGGCAACTGCTGATAGCCATGCCGGCGATGACCGACCCGCGCTTCGAACGCTCGGTAATTTATGTGTGCGCCCACAATGCGGAAGGCGCAATGGGGCTGGTCGTCAATAAATTGTTCGACCAAATCGACTTCGATGAGCTGCTGACCCAGCTGGAAATCACGCCGCCGGATACCTCGCCCCAATTGAGCATCCATTTCGGCGGCCCGGTCGAATCGCAACGGGGCTTTGTGCTGCATACGGCCGAATATGTCGGGAAAGGCACCGTCGTCGTCGATGACCAGGTTGCGCTGACCGCGACACTCGACATCCTTAAAGAGGTCGCCAATGGCAGCGGCCCGAAAAACACTCTGTTGGCGCTCGGTTATGCCGGATGGGGGCCAGGCCAGTTGGAAGATGAATTCGGTGAGAATGCCTGGCTGCACGCCCCGTTCGACGAAGCCCTGGTGTTCGACGGCGATGTCGACACCAAATGGCAACGCGCGCTGAACAGCATCGGCGTTAACCTGTCGACCCTGTCAGGCACCGCCGGGCGCGCCTGACCGCGAACGGCGCGTGCGGCCATAGGCCGCCAGCGCCACAAAAAAAGCGCCCATGCCGGCCAAGCCATATCCGATCATTACGAAAGACCCGCCCAGCGAAGCCCGTTCCGCCAGCGGCAAGGTGAAAAACGGCGATGCAAACTGGCCGAGAAAGAAGGCGGACGTTAGTCCGCTGAGCGCGCGGCCTCGAACCGCCGACGTGGTACGCGATAGGATCGCCATATTGGCGTTCGGGAAGAACGCCCCCATCGAAAACCCGCCGACCACCATGGCAACGAGCACATCGGAAAAATCGGTTGCGGTGCCGATTAAGACAAAGCCAATCGCCACATCGATAAATATCATGGCGAAAATCGACGCCACGCTGAAATGCCGCCGCAGCCACGGAAATGCCAGCGACGCGACTCCAGAGCTGAGGCTGAAAATTCCAATTGCGAACCCGGCGCGCCCAGGATTGCCAACCCCGATATCGACAAGAAAAAACGGCGTTTGCGAGGGCACCATGAACAGCGCCAACATCGTCACGAAGGCGAGAACATAGACCCAGCCGATAACGAACCATTCGCGCCGCCCCGGCGGGGGCTCTACAGGCTTGTTCCTGTCAACAGATGTGGCCGGCGACGGCTCGTAGAGGCTGAGCACCATCGGCACGATCAACAAAAATGCGACGGCGAACAGCGCGAAACCGGCGCGCCAATGGATTTCAGCCAAAAGGCCGCCAAGGACGGTATAGATCAGCGTTCCAAATGAAATAAAGGCGCCTTGCAAACCGGCGATCTTGTTGCGCTCTTCACCGGAATAATAATCGCCGATCAACGCCGTCGCGCTGGTCAGGATCCCGACCAGAAAAACGCCGAGAAAGGCCCGGCCGACGATAATCGCTATCAGCGATTCCAATACCAACCCCGACATGCCGGCCAAACCGAAACCGATGGTGCTGGCGATCAATGTATTCCGGCGGCCGTACCGGTCGACGACGATGCCGACGAACGGTCCTGCCAAGGCGACAAACAGCATCGGCATGGTCAAGACCAGGCGCGACAACAGCTCGGCGTTGGCGAGATGGGCAAAATCGGCGTAAAGCGCAGGCAACCCCGGCGCAATTGTCGACGCTAGAAACG
>JBLHHE010000388.1:0-3271 GCA_047616465.1 Alphaproteobacteria bacterium | reverse complement strand
CGCCGCCGCCGCCATCGCCGGGCTGACCAGATGGGTCCGTCCGCCACGGCCTTGCCGTCCCTCGAAATTCCGGTTCGAGGTCGAGGCGCAGCGTTCGCCAGGTTCCAAGCGGTCGGCATTCATCGCCAGACACATGGAACATCCGGGCTCGCGCCAATCGAAGCCGGCTTCGACAAATATCTTATCGAGGCCCTCTTCCTCGGCCTGGATTTTGACCAGGCCCGAGCCCGGCACAATCATCGCGTACACGCTGGAAGCGACCTTGCGGCCCTCGGCGATTTTCGCCGCTTCGCGCAAATCCTCGATGCGGCCATTGGTGCACGAGCCGATGAACACCTTGTCGATAGACACGTCCTGCATCGCGGTACCCGGCGTCAGATCCATATATTCCAGCGACCGTTCCCAGGCCTGGCGCTGATTATCGTCGCGGGCATCATGGTCGGGATCGGGCACAGAGCCGGTAATCGGCACCACATTCTCCGGGCTGGTGCCCCAAGTTACTTGGGGCGCGATATCGGCGGCGGCGAGAATGACCTCTTTGTCGTAAGTTGCGCCGGCATCCGACGGCAGCGTTTTCCAGTAAGCGACGGCCTGCTGCCAGGCACCGGCCTTGGGCACCATCGGGCGGCCCTCAAGGTAGGCGTATGTCGTCTCGTCCGGCGCGATCAGACCGGCCCGCGCGCCGCCTTCGATCGACATGTTGCACACGGTCATGCGCCCTTCCATCGACAGGCTGCGTACTGCTTCGCCGGCATATTCGATCACATGGCCGGTGCCGCCGGCGGTGCCGATGGCGCCAATCATGGCGAGGATCATATCTTTCGCCGTCACGCCGACAGGCAACGCCCCGTCGACCGTGATGCGCAAATTCTTGGCCGGCCGCTGCAACAAGGTCTGGGTCGCCAGTACATGCTCGACTTCCGAAGTGCCGATACCGAAGGCCAACGCGCCAAAGGCGCCGTGGGTCGCGGTGTGGCTATCGCCACAAACGATCGTCGTGCCCGGCTGGGTAAAGCCCTGCTCGGGTCCAATGATGTGGACGATACCCTGGCGCACATCGTTCATGTCGAACAGCTCGATACCGAACTCCGCGCAGTTGCTGCTCAAGGTGTCCACTTGCAGCAGCGATTCCGGATCTTCGATGCCCAAACTACGGTCGGATGTGGGCACGTTATGATCGGCAACCGCCAGCGTGGCGTCGGGCCGGCGCACATTACGACCGCTCAACCGTAATCCTTCAAAGGCCTGCGGGCTGGTTACCTCGTGCACCAGATGCCGGTCGATATAAATCAGGCAGGTCCCGTCTTCCTGCCGATCGACGATATGGGAATCCCATATCTTGTCGAATAAGGTGCGTGGTTTCGCCATCACTCTCCTCCGGTCCGCCGCAACGGCGGAACTTCTTATTCGCAAACAAAACGCCCCGAAACTCTACGGTTCGGGGCGTTTGTTGTCACTTCTTGCACGCCCCGCTCAGCAGGTGCGCAGTTGGATTACTCCGCGCTCGTCTCGGCCGATGTATCAACCGACGCAGGATTGTCTTCCGGCGCGGCCTTCTTCTTTTTGCCCCTGGCGTTTTGGTCAATGCCGTGGCCGGTCGTACGCTCGAAAATACGTGCCGCCTTACCCGTGCGCCCGCGCAGGTAATAAAGCTTGGCGCGGCGTACCTTGCCGCGGCGGATCACATCGATCGAATCGACCCGCGGGCCGTACAGCGGGAACACGCGCTCGACACCCTCGCCGAAGCTGAGCTTGCGGACCGTGAACGAGGAACTGATGCCGGCGTTCTTGCGCCCAATACAAACACCCTCATAGGCCTGAATACGCTCGCGCTCGCCTTCGACAACACGCACGTTGACGCGCACAGTATCGCCCGGGCTAAAATCGGGAATACTCTCTGCGCCGCCCTGTTTGGCCAGCTCTGCAGCTGCAAATTTTTGTAACGTATTCATCGTTCACTTCCTTGCCCGGCCCCTCGTCGAATCCAGGGCGGTATGCTTTGCCCATAAATCCGGCCGACGGGCCTGTGTAATCTCTTCGGCTTGTTCGCGGCGCCATGCCGCGATCTTACCATGATGCCCCGAGGTTAGAATTTCGGGCACCGTATTCTCGCCACCTTTTCGATCACGCCAGATGGCCGGACGTGTGTAATGGGGGTACTCCAGCAAATCCTGTTCGAAACTTTCTTCCGTTAACGACTCCGCAGCCCCAATGACCCCGGGCAACAATCTTACGACCGCGTCCAGAAGCGCCAGCGCCGCCGTTTCACCACCCGAAAGAATAAAGTCGCCGAGACTGATTTCCTCGACTTCCCAGACGTCCAGAACGCGCTGGTCTATTCCTTCAAAGCGGCCGCACAGCAACACAGCGCCGGGGCCGTCCGCCAGTTCCCGAATCCGTTTCTGGTCCAAAGGACGCCCGCGCGGGCTGAGATAGATGATCGGGGCCACATCGTCAACCAGATTAGCCGCCGATTCCAAGGCGAAATCGACAATATCGGGACGCATAACCATGCCCGGACCACCGCCGAACGGCTCATCGTCCACACTATGGTGGCGATCGGTCGCGAAGTCGCGGATATTCACCGTATCGAGACGCCAGGCGCCGGCCTCTAGCGCGCGGCCACAAAGGCTGGCGCCAAGGGGGCCCGGGAACATCTCCGGAAACAGTGTCGCGACGACAGCGTGCCAGGGGCGGGCGGAATCGGGAGTAGCGTTCATCGCGTCCTCACCCCTCGCCCTGAGTATCGGTTTCGGGAGCGTCGGCATCAGGGCCATCGTCATCGGCGGCGTCAAGATAGGCGTCAGCCACAATGACGCACCCTGCGGCGAGGTCGATTTCCGGCACGGCTTCACGGGTGAAGGGCACCATGTTCAGGGCTCCTGCCTCATCGACAATTTCCAAAACTTCACCAGCGCCAAAATCGTAGACCGCGCGAACCTTGCCAACGGCCTCCCCGGTCGGTCGTTGCGCTGCCAATCCAATCAAGTCGGCATAATAAAACTCGTCCGGCTCCGGGGCAGGCAGCCGGGCGCGCGGGACGTATAAGCGCTGCCCCTTCAACGTCTCGGCCGCCTCGCGGTCGGTGATGCCCGCGATCCGAACTGCGATCTGGCCCTTGCCCGCTCTATTGGCGACCTCGAGCTCCAGGTGACGGCTGCCGTCCTCGGTTTCGACCGCACCATAGGCGGCCACCGCTTCGGGCGTATCGGTGAACGGCTTGATTTTCACCAAGCCTTTGAGCCCGTGCACACCCGTCACCACACCGACG
>JBLHHE010000387.1:0-3275 GCA_047616465.1 Alphaproteobacteria bacterium | reverse complement strand
CACCCGAAACGTCTCGGCAAGTACCGCCTCGGGATTGGCCACATGGGTCAACACCGTATGAGCGACGATGACGTCGAACGATGCCGCCTCGAACGGCAGATCGTCGCCACTGGCCTCTTCGAAGGACAGACCGTCTATTCCAGCGCCCAGCGCACGGGCGCGCGCCAGCAGAAACTGCGCCTGGTCGGCGCCGACGACTTCGGCCACATCCGCCCGCCCGATCAAGGTGCGCGACTGGGCGCCGGTGCCGCAGCCCACATCGAGCACCCGCGCGCCCGCCGGAAAGTCGATATCGCCCAGATAGGTCTCGAGAATTTCGACCTGCTGGGGCAAGGCGGCGCGTATTTCCAAGCCATCGGCGATTTCCGCCAGCAGGGCCGGGTCGGCTTCGTTGATGGTCAAATAAACGTCGGGCACAGAATTATCCTTCGCACAAAAGCAAACGGCGGCAGAAATCCGCCGCCGCCGTTGATAGATCGTCGCGCGACGCTAGCTGTCGTCGAGTGAGGTTTTTCCAAGTTTCACCGGCGACTGGCCCAATTTGGCCGAACGCGACGCGGCCAGCGCATTCTCGATGAGCGAATCGATCCTCGACTTGGTCTCGGTCATATGCTGCTGCTTGTTATCGGCGATCGCCGCTAGCATGGCCTGAGTGACGGCGCATTGGCCGCCGCTACCGCTGCGCTTCGCGGCAAGCTGCTCGTGCGCCTGTTGGGCCGAGGCCGGCGCCGAAATCGATACCGCCAGCGCTGTCGCGGCAACAAGGGTCAAAATGGTTTTCATCGCCTGTCTCCTGGTCCGGCGTTGAGATATCAAGCTTACGCCGCCCCTCGAGCCCGGGTCAATCGGCGGTGCGATCGAGCTCTGCGATCAACTTGGTGCCCATCTCCTCGGTGGAAACCAGGTGGCAGCCGTCCTGCATGATATCGCCGGTGCGGTAGCCTTCGTTGAGCACGTTCTGCACCACCGTATCGACCCGATCGGCATCAGCGGCCAGATCGAACGAATAGCGCAGCATCATCGCGAAGCTGAGCAACATGGCCAGCGGGTTTGCCTTGCCTTCGCCGGCGATGTCGGGCGCCGAGCCGTGCACCGGCTCGTACATGGCGTGGCGCTTGCCGGTCACCGGGTCGGGGTTGCCGAGGCTGGCCGACGGCAGCATGCCCAGCGAGCCGGTCATCATCGCCGCCTCGTCCGACAGGATATCGCCGAACAGATTATCGGTGACGATGACGTCGAACTGATGGGGATCGCGGATCAACTGCATGGCGCAATTGTCGGCCAGGATGTGGTGAAATTCGACATCTGGGAACTCCTCCTTGGCCACTCGGGCGGAAATCTGCCGCCAAAACACGCCGGTCTCCATAACGTTGGATTTCTCGGCGCAATGGACCCGGTTCTTGCGCTTGCGGGCCAGTTCGAAGCCCACCCGCAACACCCGCACGATTTCCTCTTCCGTATAGGCCTGGGTATCGACGACGCGAACGGTGCCATCCTCGAGGGTCTGCTTGCCGCGCGGCTGGCCAAAATAGACACCCGATGTCAGCTCGCGCAGGATCATGATATCGAGGCCCTTGACGACTTCTGCCTTGAGGGTCGACGCATCGACCATAGCGTCGAGCACGATGGCCGGGCGCAAATTGGCAAACAGGTCGAGGTCTTTACGCAGCCGCAGCAGGCCCGCCTCGGGCCGGTGTTCGCGCGGCACATCGTCCCATTTCGGGCCGCCGACGGCGCCGAACAGCACCGCGTCGGTGGACATGGCGATTTCCATGGTCTCGTCGCGGATAGAGACCCCGTGGGCGTCGTAGCACGCCCCGCCGGCCAGATCTTCGGTAACGTCGAAGCTTACGCTTCCCTTGGCCTCGAACCAGCCGATCACGCGCTGGACCTGCGCCATGACTTCCGGCCCGATGCCGTCACCCGGCAAAACCAATACACTTCTATTCGCCGCCATACTTGCCTCTTCCTAAAGCTAATGTTGTTCTTATTTTCGGCGTGACACTAAGACGCCGCTTTATACAGCCAGGGCTGTTGCAGGCGTTGCTCGCCTTCGTAGCCGGCGATTTTGTCGTCTTTCTGCAGGGTCTGGCCGATGTCGTCCAACCCTTCGAGCAGGCATCGTTTCAAGAACGGGTCGAGATCGAAATCATAAGTAACGCCGTTCGGCGCGTTGATTTTCTGATTTTCCAGATCGACCGTCAGTTCGGGATTTTCCGCGTCGTTGGCGACCGCCATAAGTTCATCGACCTGCTCGGGCGACAGCTTGATCAACAGCATGCCGTTCTTGAAGCTGTTGTTATAAAAAATGTCGGCGTAGGACGACGAGATCACCACCTGGATGCCGAAATCCTGCAACGCCCAGGGCGCGTGTTCGCGCGACGAACCGCAGCCGAAATTCGGGCCGGCAATGATGATCTTGGCTTTTGTGTACGGCTCGCGGTCGAGCACGAACTCGCCGGTATTTTTACCGTCGGCATCGGTGCGCAGCTCGTGAAACAGACCTTTAGCGAGACCTGTGCGCGCGATGGTTTTCAAAAACTGCTTCGGGATGATCTTATCGGTATCGATATTGACCATCGGCAGTGGCGCGGCGACGCCGGTGACCTTGTTAAATTTTTCCATGTTCGTCCATCCTATCGCTTGAGCACCAGGCTCTTCACCACCCTATCGTGCAACGCCTGTTTTTGCCGGGTAAATGCGGCCAACAGAAAACCTATTAAAAGAGTGAACACCGAGAGATATTTCGCCCAATATCGCATACTCGCTTGAGGGAAGGTGAGACGCTCGCCCTCGATATCGGTCACGTAGATGCCCATGAACAGCTTGCCCACCGTCGCCTGGGGCGCAGCGCTTTCCATCACCCCGAAATACATCCAGGCGGAAAATATCGCAGTTAACTCAAACAGGCGAAAATTCAAAAAATCCGCCCCGTCATGCACCGGCGCGGTAATATCGACACTGAAGACGAAACCGAGCAGCCATATCACAATCAACAGGATGCCAGCGTCGATCGCCGCGGCGATCAACCGCAACCAAAAACCTGCATAGCGGAAGGTGATCCCGGAGAAGCTATCGGCCATGGGCTGGATTACTCCTGATCGAAATCGCGAACGTCGACGAGCCGGCCCGAAACCGCCGCCGCCGCCGCCATCGCCGGGCTGACCAGATGGGTCCGTCCGCCACGGCCTTGCCGTCCCTCGAAATTCCGGTTCGAGGTCGAGGCGCAGCGTTCGCCAGGTTCCAAGCGGTCGGCATTCATCGCAAGACACATG
>JBLHHE010000386.1:0-3276 GCA_047616465.1 Alphaproteobacteria bacterium | reverse complement strand
TCTTTTGTGGTGTTGCGTCCCGGTGCGACCGGCGTTGCGGTGGCACTGCCTTTCTGCGATAGTCCGCGCAAATGGGCCTCTTTGGGGCCCGACAGATATTGGAGCAATTGAGCAATGGGTACATTTTCGATATGGCATTGGCTCATCGTCCTGGTCGTCGTGCTTGTCCTGTTCGGCGGCAGGGGAAAAATTCCTTCGCTTATGGGCGATGTCGCCAAGGGTATTAAGTCTTTCAAGTCGAACATGAAGGATCAGGGCGAAGAGTCCGACGATGCTAAGAAAATTGAGGCAGACAGCGCTGCTGCAGCATCGGTCGTGCAAGACGAGCATACAACAGCCAAAAACTAATCTTGGCGTCCTTTACACTGGTTTAGCTGGTGAGTGCCGCAACCAACCTTAATCGGGCCGAATAACCATGTTCGACATCGGCTGGCCGGAATTGATGCTGATCATGGTGGTAGCCCTGGTCGTCATCGGTCCCAAGGACCTTCCGGCTGCAATCCGCACCGTAACGACGATCCTGCGCAAAATGCGCGGCATGGCGGCCGAATTCCGGGGCGGGCTGGAAGACATCGCGCGCGAGGCCGGGGTCGATGAGGTCAAGCGCAGTATCGAAGATGCGGTGACCTACGACGCCAAGGCGGCGCTGGAAAATATCGCCGAAATGGATGGCGGCGAGTTCGACCTAGATCTCGATGAACTCGAGGCGCAGGGAAATCGGACATCGGACAATTCGATCCTCGATCCCGCAATTCAGTCGCAGATGTTCAACGACGACCCGGACGCGGCACCGGTAGCTGCCGATGATCCGGCCGGCGACGAAAATTCGACCGCGGCCGACGAGGATGATGGCCTAACGCCACGCCCGGCGGCCCCGGCGACCGGCACAAGCTGATGGTCGACGACACTAGCGGCGATACGCTCGGCGAAGAGGACATCGAAAAGAGCCGGATGCCTCTCGTCGAACATCTGACGGAGCTGCGCAAGCGGCTGCTGTTGTCGTTGGTGGCGTTCGTGGTGCTATTTTTCGTCTGCTTCTATTTCGCCGGTACGTTCTTTAATTTCCTGGTCGCGCCCTTGGCCCAGGTTTGGGAAGGCCAAGAAGGCCGCCAGCTGATCTACACGGCTCTGACCGAGAAATTTTTTACTGAAATTAAGGTGGCGTTTTTCGCCGCCGCCTTCCTGTCGTTTCCAGTACTTGCCTCGCAGATATGGATATTCGTGGCGCCGGGACTGTTCACCCGCGAGAAAATGGCGTTTCTGCCGTTTCTGATCGCTACCCCCATATTGTTTTTTGTCGGCGGGATCTTTGTCTACTATGTGTTGCTACCGGTGGCCTGGCAGTTCTTCGCCAGCTTCGAGCAGTTGGCGAACGATGGTTCGCTGGCAATTACGTTGGTGCCGAAGGTCAACGAATATCTGTCGCTGGTGATGCGTCTGATATTCGCGTTCGGACTGAGTTTCGAACTTCCGGTAGGTCTCTTGATTATGGTGAAGGTCGGCATAACGTCACCGGCCGGCCTGCGGAAAAAACGCCGCTACGCCATCGTCGTCGCCTTTATCGCCGCGGCAGTTCTTACGCCGCCCGATCCCATAAGTCAGCTCGCCCTGGCTCTGCCCATCATTCTGCTCTACGAGGTCTCGATACTCATCGCGGTTTATATGATGCGCAATCGCAACCCCGAAGACGCGGAAGAGGCTTAAACAGCTAGCCTCAAAAGCGACGATCGCTGGACGCGATTCGCGGTGGACCATATAAGAGCGCCGAACCAACGGAACGCGACGCACTATGTTCGATCTCAAATGGATTCGTGAAAATCCCGAAGCCCTGGACCGCAGCCTGGAACGGCGCGGCGCCGAGGCTGCATCGGCCGCCATTTTGCAGCTCGATAGCGAGCGCCGTAGCGTGCAAACCCGCCTGCAGGAAATGCAGAACCGCCGGAACGCAGCGTCGAAGGAAATCGGCAAGGCGATGGGCGAGGGACGCGCGAACGAGGCCGACTCCCTCAAGCAGGAGGTCGGCAACCTGAAGGAGGCGGTTCAAGAGGCCGAGCAGGCCGAGCGCGAGCTCAGCGCTGCAATGCAGGCCCTGCTCGGAGGATTGCCGAATATCCTCGACCCCGCCATCCCCGATGGCACGACCGAAGACGACAATACGGAGCTGCGCCGGGTCGGCTCGCTGCC
Source organism: Alphaproteobacteria bacterium (assembly GCA_047616465.1). Classification (GTDB taxonomy): domain Bacteria; phylum Pseudomonadota; class Alphaproteobacteria; order UBA6615; family UBA6615; genus JABDJY01. Next base: position 1,092 of record JBLHHE010000386.1, on the reverse strand, counting down.
GGAATTCGCCTTCGAGCCGCGCGAACATTTTGATATCGGTGAAGCGCTGGGGCTGATGGACTTCGATGCGGCGAGCAAATTAAGCGGGTCGCGCTTTGTGGTGCTGAAGGGGGCGTTGGCGCGCCTAGAGCGGGCGCTCGCCCAGCTGATGCTGGACATACAAACGACCGAGGGTGGCTACACCGAGGTGAGCCCGCCGTTGCTGGTGCGCGACGAGGCGTTGTACGGCACCGGGCAGCTGCCGAAATTCGCCGACGATTTGTTTCGCACCACCGCAGATCATTGGTTGATCCCCACCGCCGAGGTGCCGCTCACCAACATGGTGGCCGATAGCATTCTCGACGAGGCCGATCTGCCGATCCGGGTAACCGCGCATACCTCGTGTTTTCGCGCCGAGGCCGGCGCCGCCGGCAAGGATACGCGAGGCATGCTGCGCCAACACCAGTTCTACAAGGTTGAGTTGGTCTCCATCGTCCACCCGGATCGCTCTGACGAGGAACTGGACCGCATGACCGGCTGCGCCGAAGCGGTGTTGCAGCGCCTCGAGCTTCCTTATCGCGTGGTTGTTCTGTGCAGCGGAGACATGGGATTTGCCGCGACCAAGACCCACGACATCGAAGTCTGGTTGCCGGGGCAGAAGAGCTATCGCGAGATTTCCAGCTGCTCCAACACGCGCGACTTCCAAGCCCGCCGCATGAAGGCGCGCTTCCGGCCAACGGGGGAGACCAAAGGCGCGGTGCATGTTCATACGTTGAATGGGTCTGGCGTCGCGGTCGGCCGGGCGTTGATCGCGGTCATCGAGAACTACCAACGCGAAGACGGCTCGATTACCGTGCCCGACGCGCTGCGGCCCTATATGGGCGGAATGGAAGTGATCGCCGCCGATGCATGAGTTTCCACGCCGCCTCGGTGGCCTCCGTATTCTAATTTCCAACGATGACGGTATCCGCGCGCCGGGCATCAAAGTTATGCAGCGCATCGCCAAGCAGATCACCGACGATGTGTGGGTCTGTGCGCCCATGAACGAGCAAAGCGGCGCCGGGCACTCGTTGTCGTTGCGTACGCCGCTGTGGTTGCGTCGGGTTGCGACAC
>JBLHHE010000385.1:0-3278 GCA_047616465.1 Alphaproteobacteria bacterium | reverse complement strand
CCTAGGGCATGGTTCGACTTGGCATCGGAAGTTCCACCTCTGAAACCACCGATGCAATTTCATCATCGACCTGCCGCCCGACACCGATCGCCTGCAACACGCTTCGAACCTCCTGCAGGGCGGCGACATGCGACATCGTTAGAGTTACGTCGGTTCCTTCATCGCGAAGATCAAGGAGGGTAAGGCCTTTTAGAAACAGCTCGCGAAAGATGACCCGCTCGCTGAACCCGGCGATCAAGCGCAGTCCCAGCCGGCGCGACAAGTCTGCAAGCGCCTGATCCATATATCGCCTATTTCGCGAATCCAAAGACGCCAGGCGGTTTCGCATGACAATCCAGTCAATCGAGCCTTCACCGCGTTGCATACGCCGCTTTTTCTGCTCCCAAACCATCTCGGAATATTTGCTTGGCGCCAACATCTTGTAGCTGTCCAAGTCAATGCGCCCGAGAAGGTCCAAGTCTACAAAACTGTCGTTGAGCGGTGTGATCAATATATCGGCATGAGAATGGCCTTCGCGTGATAAATGGCTGTCGCTGCCCGGCGTGTCCATCACGATAAAGTCGCAATCCGACAATGCGGAGATGGCGCGGGCCAGCCGTTCACGTTCTTCTTCTTCCGCGGCAAACCGGTCGCGCAATTCGCTGCGCCCTACCGACCTGTATAGGGGGTGCGGCAACTGCAGGCCCTGCCGTGCGGCATAGATACGCCGGTTGTCGAAATACCGGGTCAACGAGCCCTGCCTTGCGTCGAGATCGATGGCGCCAACCCGGCAGCCCTCGCGCAGCAGGCCGACGATAACGTGCATCGCCGTGGTCGACTTGCCGGTGCCGCCCTTCTCGTTTCCGAACACAATTATGCTCGGTTTACGAACAACGCTCGCGGGCGTCTGTCCGTTGGATGTTACCGACGTTACGGTTGTGATTTCGTCAACCACCAATTCTTCCCTTTGCCGACTTCGCCATCATCATCAGGCCGGCCTCATCCAAACTGCGGTATCGTGGAATACCGCACCGCCGTTGGGCCGACCACGCTCGGCGCTCACCAGAGCATTCACGCCGATCCCCTCGACAAACGCCTTGTTCGGCCAAACACCTTCGATAATAACTGTATTGGGTTGAACCCCCGCGAAAGAGCGCACATGCACGACAATCGATGCCTGTTTGTTGCCGACACGCACCAGACCTCCGTCGGTTAGACCCAGCTCAGCACAAATATCGGGATGGATTTGAGCTTCCGGACGGCCTTCCTTAGCGATCGACGTTTTAGTCTCGGTAAAACTGGAATTGAGATAATTACGCGACGGCGCTGTGACCAAGCGATAGGGATGCTCCGTTGTAGTCTGGTCGATGATGTCGAAATGATCGGGCATTTCGGGCATGGCGTCGTGCAGGGGGCCCAGCGCGGACCAGTCTGCCTTAAAATGAAATTTGCCATCGCTATGACCGAACCCGTTGAGGAAATGAGCCTCCTCGAACGGCAGCGCCTTATTTTCCCAACGGCCTTGCCAGAGCGTCTCCGCATCGGGGTAGCCCGATGCTTTCAATGTGGCGTCGATTAATTCCCAGGCGCTCATCTCGAAGCCGGGATGCTCCGCGCCGACACGTTTCGCCAACTCGCAATGGACCCAGTGGTTGGGCCGCACCTCGCCGATCGGCTCAATCACCTGTTTTGTCACCTGAAAGTAAGTATTACCGCCGCCGGTATACATATCGTCATGTTCCAGGAACGTCGTCGCCGGTAACACGATATCGGCCATCTGCGCCGTCTCGGTGAGAAATTGCTCATGGACACAGGTGAACAAATCGTCACGGGCGAAACCCTCGCGTACCTTCAGCAGATCCGGCGCCACGTTCATGGGATTGGTGTTTTGGATGAACAAGGCGGTGACCGGCGGGCCGTCGCCGAGGTCGTCCCGATCCCCGGTTAGAATCGCCCCAATGCGCGATTGATCGAGCACGCGGACGTTCTTGTCGATCCGGTCGAGGCCCATGATCAATGTCTGATCGATATTGAAGATGGCGCCGTTAGAATAAAGCGCGCCGCCGCCTCGATGTTGCCAGGCCCCGGTTACCGCCGGCAAACAACTCGCCGCGTGCATTTGAGCCGCCCCGTTGCGGCTTCTCGAGAAGCCATAGCCCAAACGTATAAAACTGCGCTTTGTCCGGCCGTAGAGGTGTGCAAAAGCCACGATTTCCTCAACGGTGAGCCCGGTAATCTGAGCCGCCCACTCCGGCGTCCGCCCTTCCAGGTGCCGCTCAAACGCGTCGGGCGCGTCGGTATATTTCGCCATGTAAGCCCGGTCGGCATAGCCTTCCTTGAACAACACATGCATGACCGCGCAGGCCAGCGCCCCGTCGGTGCCTGGATTGACCATCAAATGGATGTCGGCTTGTTTCGCGCTGGCGTTGCGGTAAGGGTCGACCACAACCAGCTTGGCGCCGCGCTCTTTACGGGCCCGCGCAATATGGGTCATGACATTGACTTGGGTGTGGACCGGATTGGTGCCCCACACCACGATCAGATCGGACTCTGCCATCTCCAACGGATCGAGGCCCCGCTTTACCCCGGCGCCCGCTTTCCAGCCGGCATCCGATAGGGCGATGCAAAAGGTCGAGTGCTGGCGCGAATAGCCTTTAACGTGGCGCAACCGCTCGATGCCGTCGCGTTGCACCAAGCCCATGGTGCCGGCGTAAAAATAAGGCCACACCGTCTCCGCGCCATGGCTCTGCTCGGCTAACAGCAGCCGTTCGGCCACCTCGTCGAGGGCGTCGTCCCACGACAAAGGCTCGAATGCGTTCCGGCCCGTGCCTTTTTCGCCAATCCGGCGCAGGGGTGTGAGCAATCGGTCAGGATGATGCGTACGTTCGGCGTAGCGGGCAACCTTGGCGCAAATGACGCCGGCGGTGTAGGGATTGTCGGCAGCGCCCCGCACGCGGCCAATGGTTTTCGGGTCGAGACGCTCAACCTCCAAGGCGCAGGTGCTCGGGCAATCATGGGGGCATGCGGAGTGGAATATTTCCACTTTGCCATCGTCTGACTGTGATTTGTCGCTACGAGATTGGTCGAGCGGCATCGTTTTTTTCCTCGGTCCCGGGCTGTGAAGAGCCACCGTCCTATATAGGCCGGGATTCTTACAAGCGTAACTATAGCCGACCGGCCGAAACCCGTCGATGCAGCCCTTGTATTAATCATCAAACTCAAGGATTTACGTGCAAAACCCCATCCGGCCGGAAGGCCCGGAAGGCAAAGGCGAACGAGACATCGTAGGGAACGTCTTC
>JBLHHE010000384.1:0-3279 GCA_047616465.1 Alphaproteobacteria bacterium | reverse complement strand
TAAAACGCAGCGGCAATGCCGCCCGGGCGTTATGGTTCAGTTGCAAATATGTGATGCTGTTCTCACTATAGCGAAAAGACACGGCGAATTACCGTCGGTGGGTCGGTAACGGAAACAGGGAGAAAAACTCATGATGCTTAACGGAAAGAAGATCATCGTTACCGGTGCGGCCAGCGGTATTGGCCGGGCGACCGCCGTGCTGGCGGCGCGCGAGGGCGCCGATGTGGCGGTGGCCGATATCGACCGGGCGCGGGCCGAGGAAACCGCCGCGCTGGTGCAGGCCGAGGGCCGCGAAGCCATCGTCATCGAAATGGACACCTCGAAGGCCGCCGACGCGCAGCGCATGGCCGACGAGGCGGTTGCCGCGTTCGGCGCCATCGACGGCATCGTCTGCGGCGCTATTAAGCTGCAACCGGCCAAGCTCGAAGAATTGACCGAGGAAGCCTGGGATGCGGTGATCGATGTCGGCCTCAAAGGCTACTTTCTATGCGCCCAAGCGGCCGGCCGGGTGATGCTCGAACAGGGCCGGGGCTCGATAGTGTTTCTGTCGTCGGTCGGCGGCGTGCAGCCTTATAACGGGGCCGGCGCCTATTCCATCGCCAAGGCCGGCACCATAATGTTGGGCAATTTGTTCGGCGTCGAATGGAGCGGCCGCGGGATCCGGGCCAACACCGTCATACCCGGCCAGACTCTAACGCCGATGACCGAGGCGATGTTCGCCGATCCGGAAGTTGCGGCCGGCAGGGCGGCTGTCGTGCCCATGGGGCGGGTCGGAAATCCTGAAGAAATCGCCGAGGCTTGCGTGTTCCTGCTGTCGGACCGCGCTAGCTATGTGAACGCGGCGACACTAAAGGCCGACGGTGGCCTGTCCGAAAGCAAGATGATGCACATTCCAGGCCGCAACTGGGGTGGCAAAAAGATGGAATACGAGGCGGGTTAAGGCCCAGCAACACAGAGCGCGCGAAGCTAGGTTCCAGCCAAGCCGTATAATCCGGCGACGTTGCACATAATTCCGGTTAGCGCTTGAGGGGCTGAAAGCTGCGGTGCATGGTCGGTGTCGAGCGTAAAGACATGGGCGCACGGGGTCTCGGCGTGCATGCGCCGCTGCAGCTTGATGAACACGGATGCGTCTTGAGTGGTTTCGATATAGACCCGCGACACGCTACCAAAATTTTCGTCGCTTAGCTGTAGCTTCGACCGTCGGCCACCTTCAGGTTGCGGTGTGAGCCGTTTTGCCGCCTGAGTGGCATCTCGCGGCTTGGCGTGGGCATAGAACACAGCTTTGGCTGATCCCGGATCGATCGTCGATAGCAACCCGTCCTCGGAATAGCTGACCCGCGCATGGGCGCCGGTCATCGTGTCGTCCCAGGCGCGGGCGTAGAAATCAAGGATCGATTCACCATCGGGCAGCAGGAACGCGCAGAGATAGATCGCCACGTCGATCCGCTGGGGCCGTAACTCACTGACCTGGGCGGCGACGGTGCCTCCCATGCTGTGGCCGACGACGATGACCGGCCCGGCGATAGCGTCAATGAGTCCCGCGACATGTTCGGCGTAGAGCATTGTGGTGACATCGCCCGGTGGGGTGTCGTCATGGCCGTTGCCGGGAAGATCGACGGCGACCGCGCGATGTCCCTGTGCCTCGATCAGCGGGATAATCCGTTGCCACGCCCAGGCGCCCTGCCAGGCGCCGTGGATCAGCACAAAAGTTATAGGTTCGCTCACGGCGTCTCGCGACCTATTGATCTGCCGGGTCGAGCCGGGTCGAGGCGTATTTGCCGACCCGGTAGGGGCCGGACAGGACCGGCGGATATTTTGGCGGGTTGTCGTCGCTCGTACAGGTCGGGATGCAGGCGATTTCGGCGTCGTAGTTGGGGTGGTGGAAGAACACCACCGATAGCCTGTCGGCCTGCAGACCGGCATCGTCGGGGGGAATAGCGACCCGGTGGGGGTTGGAAACGAAACGATCGTTGGTCCAGCGCATCAGCAGATCGCCAATATTGATGACGAACGCATCTTCGGGGGTCGACACGTCGATCCAATCCCCACCTCGGGTGCGTACCTGCAGTCCGCCCGGCCGGTTCTCGCTTAGCAACACAGTGAAAGTGCCGTAATCGGAATGGGCGCCAGCGCGAAGCTGGCCGGGTACGGGCGCGGTATCGGTTGGTGGATAATGGATAATCCGCAAGGCGCCGATTTGCTTATCCGTATAGGGCCTAAAGAATTCCGCCGGTAAGTCGAGCGCAAGCGCGAATACCTCCTCGATACTCCGGCACAAATCCTCTACCCGGCGGTAATAGCGGATCGTCGTCTCGCGGAATTGCGGGGGCGCGTCAGGATAAACGTTTTCGATGAAATGAGCGCCCGCCGCCTCGCAGGTATAATAATCGTCGCCCGGGAAATCCGGCGGGCCGAGGTGAAATACTTCCTTGAGGTCGGGCGGAGTCTCCTCGCCGGCGCCATAGGCCAGACCCTCGTCGCCGATGGCCCGGTAGCCGCGTGGTGCGCCTCCGATGGGCGGGCGGACCATTTGTTTGGCGGCTTCGGGCAGCGCGAAAAATGACCGGGCGGTATCGCGCAGCGCCCTAATCAGGTCAGGGTCGACGCCATGTCCGACAATGGTGAAAAAGCCGATGCCTTCGCACGCTGCGCGGACTTGGCCGACCACGTGCGCGCGCCCGGCTTCATCGCCGTCGAGAAACGCGCTTATATCGATTACGGGAACCCGGTCTTGTGTCATAGAGCCTAAGCCCAGTCGGTCGACTATGCCCGAAACTCTATCACTTAAACTGTTCTTCCGGCACATCGTCGAACGAGGCGTAGTTGAGGGCGTAAAGGCGCGCGTAGAGCCCACCCTGGGCGACCAATGCAGCGTGGGGGCCGGTTTCGACGACGCGGCCGTTCTGCAGGACGATAATCCGGTCGGCGCCGCGCACGGTGGCGAGCCGGTGGGCGATGACGATGCCGGTGCGGCCCTCGAGCAGGCGTTTGAGGGCCGTTTGGATTTGCCGCTCGGTATGGCTGTCGATATTCGCCGTCGCTTCGTCCAGTATTAGGATCTTCGCGTCGGCCACGAGTGCGCGGGCGAAACTCAGCAATTGGCGCTGGCCGAGCGACAGGTTGCGGCCTTGTTCCTCGAGAATTGTGTCGTAACCGTTGGCGAGCAGGGTGATGAAATCATGGGCGCCGACCACGCGCGCGGCGCGTTCGACATCCTCGCGGGTCGCCCCGACGGTCCGGTAGCGGATGTTCTCGAATATGGTTCCGGTGAACAGGAAC
>JBLHHE010000383.1:0-3281 GCA_047616465.1 Alphaproteobacteria bacterium | reverse complement strand
TGGCAGGCGAAAAGACCATAGCCTGCTTGAACTTGGAAACGGTTAGATCGGGATAGTATTCCATCATGCGCGCGAAGACTTCCTGCGCCTCTTCCATCCGCCCGGCGCCGGACAGGGATGATGCGATATTACGCTCGATCCAATGAGCATGGGGCCGCTCTTCGAGACCTCGATTATAATATTCCGCGGCGCGATTGTAGTCCTGTGCAATTTCACATGCAGAACCCATACCGACATAATGATTGAAATTCATCGGGTCGAGCGGGCTCAGCCGTAACGCATGTTCGAAATGCTCGATCGCACGGTCTGGTTGGTCTGAGTAGTTTTCCAGCCAACCAAGACGGCTCCAGGCCCAAGCCGAATTGGGGTCGAGCGCGACCGCACGCTCGAGCAATATCCGAGCCGTGCCGTGATTTCGAACATAGGTGTGAATCGTGCCCAGAACGGTCAATATCAAAGGATCATCGCCACTTAGCTGAGCCGCCCGCTCGGCCAATCGCAGCGCTTCGGCTTGGCTGCCGACGATGTCAGTGGCCCAGGTGTAAACTGCGCGTTGCCCATGGCACCAACCCGCCAACGCAAGAGCCAGAGGGTAATCGGGGTCAATTTCCAACGACTTGTCGAGCAGCTCGAGCGCGATGGCACTTTCGTCTTTCTCGAGCACCCACACATGGGGCATGGCCCGCATGGCATAATCGTAGGCACCGAGGTCTTGCGGGCGCTTGCGGCGCGAGCGCTCAATTTCAGCGATCCGGATCGACGGCTGCAGAGCGCCCGCCACCTGTTCGGTAATGCGGTCCTGCAGATCGAAAATATCGTCGATATCGCCGTCATAGCGCTCGGCCCATACATGAGCGCCACCATCGGTCTCGATCAACTGGACCGTAATGCGCACGCGACCGCCGGCGCGCTGAATGCTGCCTTCCAGCACATAGGCGACGCCGAGCTCGCGGCCAATATCGAGCACATTGGTTGCCTTGCCTTTGTAGGTGTAGGCGGTGTTCCGCGCGATTACGAAAAACGAGCGGATACGCGACAACGCCGCGGTGATCGTCTCAACCATCCCGTCGGCGAGGAATTCCTGTTCCGGATCGGCGGACATGTTGTCGAACGGCAGGACGACGATGGACGGCTTGTCGGGCAATGGCGGCGGCTGTTCGGAGGCACCTTGGCGGCGGCCGCCAGCGTCCGATTTCGCCGGCCATCGCCACACATGCACCGGCCGTTTGATGTTTTTAAGTTCTTCCAGGCCGCTATCGCTAAAGTCGATCTCCAGGCGGTCGCGCACATCGTCATGCACCCGTGACGAGATGCAGATGCCACCGGGCTCAGCGAGTTCCTGCAGGCGCGCGGCGATATTCACCCCGTCACCGTAAATATCGTCACCGTCGATAATGATGTCGCCTAAATTGACGCCGACCCGCAACACCAGTTGCTCCGCCGCAGGCACGTCGGCGTTGCGTATTGCCATATCCTGCTGAATTTCGACCGCACACTGGGTAGCCTCAACCACGCTGGGAAATTCCAGCAACAGCCCGTCGCCCATGGTCTTGACGATGCGCCCGCCTCGGGCGGCGATTTTAGGGTCGATAAGCTCGGCGCGATGAGTGCGTAACGCCGCCAGCGTACCGCCCTCATCGACTCCCATCAGCCGCGAATAGCCGACCACGTCGGTCGACACGATCGCCGCCAATCTGCGTTCATCCGCTGCCACTAATCACTCCCCGTCGGCGAGTTTGAGCCGCAAGCCGCCTGGCGCTCAGGACGCCATCATCTGTTGCGCCAATTGCAGATTGGCGGGATCGGGCTTCAGCTCCCCGAGCTGTATCCGGCGGGTAATTTCAGATACCGCGGCGTTGGCCGGCGCGGCAATGCCCCGGCCCTCGAATTCCTCTACGACCAAGCCGTTAATCATATCGACTTCACTGTAGCGGCCCTTCAAATGGTCCTGCAGAACGCAGTCGCGCGCGGCCGGCCCGACATCCTTGGCCAACTTGTCCATAAGCTTTTCGAGCAGGCTGTTGGTGTCTTTAACGTCGTCTGGCGTCAGGCCAAAAATCGGCTCAACCGTATAGCCCAGCTCCTGACCAGCCGTGAGTGCTTCGGTGCCAACGCGCGAGATAAACTCGCGCATGCCAGGCAGTTCACGCGCCTCGAATAGGGTCATCCCGAGCATCGCGTGCGGTCCCAGGCACATGGTGTTGACCACAAGCTTCATCCATTTGGCCGACATGATGTTGGAAGAGATCGTGACCTTGCCGACGTTACTCAGAATTTCCTCGATCTCGGCTAGCCGATCGGCGGTCGACGGATCGACGCTGCCGATGCCGAACCATGTGTGCTCCGGCGGATTATTACGCTGAACGATGCCCGGCGTGAAAATCTCCGACGACATCTCGACCACGCAACCCAGGGTGCGCGACGGACCAAGTATTTCGCTAATATCGTCGACGGTCATGGCGTTTTGGATGCCGACGAGCAGTCCATCATCCTGCAGATAGGGCTTGATGAACTCGCACAGCCAGCGCGTATCGTAGGCCTTGGCCATCAGAAACACGATGTCGTATTTCTCATTCAATGTGCAGATGTCGCTCAAATGATAGGCCCGCGGATGCACGTGCAGATCCTCATCGGGCATATTGATCAGCAGTCCATTCTCGCGCACCGCCTCCACATGGGCGGCCCACTGGTCGATCATGACCACATCGTAGCCCGCTTCGAACAGGTTGGCTGTCGCACTACTGCCATTCGCGCCAGTGCCGAGCACCGCTATTTTCTTATCCATCCCCGATCTCCGGTCTTATTGTTGCTATTAGCGGCTACTATATACGCTCTCGTAGAAGAAGGGCAGGCTCCCAGGTGTGTTCCGCACCAACCATCACGGATACGAACCCATGACCAGAATGAAGCTTCGATTCTGGCTGCTGACCGGGCTAAACCTCCTGGCTGGCCTGGCTGTATTATTTCTGGCTTTCGACGAGCTTCAGACAACCCGCGGCCTGGTAGATGACGCCATCGTGGTGGTGTTCCTCCTTGCATCCTTCATCCTGGTGCCCTTGATATCGCTCGTTATTTACTATCTGGGCCGAAAACTGGAGCCCTCCAGAAAGCCGGGGTCACGCATATACCGGCGTTTGTCGATTGGTTTTCTGGCGCTGTGCTGGCTGGCGATCTCCGCGCCGGCCCTGTTTTGGGGCACCCTCATTATCGCTGCGAAAGAACCCTGGCCGCTGTCCCTGGCCCAAGGCCCCGATACGGAGCGGGCGAATACGAGCGTCGAG
>JBLHHE010000382.1:0-3283 GCA_047616465.1 Alphaproteobacteria bacterium | reverse complement strand
TGGCGCGCCCGATACCCGAGGCGCCCCCCGTAATAAGCGCGATTTTATCTGCCACCCGGTCCATTATAATCTCCGTGTTTGATATCTGGGCATGAAAGGCCGAGGTTCGCGCCAATGCAACCGTTTAACAGTGAAAGCCTATACTACCGGCCGTACCGCCGCAGCGACGCGGACGCCGCGTTCGCTTTCTTCGGCGATGCGGAGGTGATGAAATACAGCGCCTTCGGTGTCCACCAGGATATTGATCGAACCGTCGAAATGCTTGCCGGCTTGATCGCTGAAAACCGGCATTTGGGATTTGGCTTGTGGGCGGTCGTCGAGCGGGACACCGACGAGATGATCGGCATGGCCGGGTTGACGGCAATGGACGTGGAGGGCGATTTGGAACTGGCCTACCGCTTTCGCCAAGACCGGTGGGGCAGGGGCTATGGCACCGAGGCCGCGACAGCCTGGGTCGAGCAGGGATTTTCGGTATTGGGCTTGGCGCGGATTGTTGCCGTCGTCGAGCCCGACCATGTGGTCTCGAAGCATATTCTGGAGAAGGTGGGAATGGAGTTTGTTGAGCAGCGTATTCTGCACGACAAGCTAGTCGATTTCATGCTGGTCGAACGGCCGGAACAGGATTAGCGGATTATTAGAATCCCGCTGCCACCCGTCATGCTTCGAGACGGCGCTGCGCGCCTCCTCAGCATGAGGTTTTTCCATTAGGGCAAAGACAGGTTTTCCTCATCCTGAGGAGCGATCGTAGAGCGCGTCTCGAAGGGTGAGGGCCCCCACCTACTCCAACGGTCCGCCGGCCTGTTTCCAGGCGTCGATGCCGCCGGTGAGGTTGCAGATGGAGGAGAGGCCGGCATCGCGCGCTGCTTGCACCGCCATTGCCGAGCGTTCACCGAAGGCGCAGTAGAACACCATGCGCTTGCCGGAAGCTGTGGCGAGCTCGTGCAACATGCCGCCGGAATTTACGTTTTCCTCGATGTCGGGGTAGGGTGCATGGATCGATCCGGGAATGATTCCATTCTTTTCGCGTTCGGCATTGTCGCGCAAATCGACCAGAATAATTTGCGGATTATCGACCACTGATGCGCTGTCATCGCAACTCATCGCTAAACCCATTGTCGCCAGATCGGCCTGGTTCAAGCCGACCTTTAGGTTGGCGGGTACGGCAATATCCATCATTTTAGGATTGGCCAGATTGAGGTTTCCCATGATCTCGGCATATTCGTCGGCCGACGAGACCTGGAGGCGGGGATTGTAGGCCTTCTCTTCGGCGATCGTGCTGACGGTGTCGCCTTTATAGTCGTGGGCTGGATAGACCAGGGTCTCGTCGGGCAGTTTCAAGAGTATATTGAACAGGGAATCGTATTGGTCGCGGGCGCTGCCGTGCTGGAAATCGGTGCGGCCCGTGCCGCGGATCAACAGCGTGTCGCCGGTGAATACCCGGTCGCCGAACAGAAAACTGTAGGAGTCATCGGTGTGACCCGGCGTGTACAGAACGTCGAGGCTGATGCCTTCGACATCGATGGTGTCGCCCTCGACGACCCTGAGCGACACCACATCGACGGCGCTTTGTTCGCCCATTACCGTGATGCATTTGGTGCGGTCGCGCAAAGCGCCGAGCCCGGTGATATGGTCGGCGTGAACATGGGTGTCGACGGCTTTGATTAACCGCAGATCCAATTCCTCGAGGAGCTGCAAATAACGATCGACCCGGTCGAGCACCGGATCGATGATCAACGCCTCGCCGCCGCGCCGGCTGGCGATGAGATAAGTATAGGTCGAAGATTCGCTATCGAAGAGTTGACGAAAAATCATCGGTGGTTCCTCCCAGTGTATGTAATTCTACACTGGCCCAGCGTGGAATACATCACGCTGGGGAACACAATATCGCGAAAACCGGTGGATCGATTAAATCCGATAGAACGCCTTCGCGGTATCGTGGAAGAACTTTGAATTCACCTCGTCGGAGCGGCCCGCCATGGCGCGCTTCTGGGCTGACGTGTAGGCGTCGAGCGGCGTCCACATGCGCTCGACAGGATAGTTGCTGCCGTAGAAGCACCGGTCGGCGCCGAACATATCGAGCACCGTCTCGGTGACATGGGTCATCAGCGGCTCGTCGAGCTGGCGCGCGAAGGTGTTCAGGCCCGAGACCTTGATGAACACGTTTTCGCGCGCGACCAATTGCTGCAGCTCCTCGGTCCACTCGGTGACGGTCGATGTATCGAGACTGGTCAGCATGCCGGCATGCACCAGGCAGAACCGCACGCCCGAATGCGACTTTGCTAACTCGGCAAGAGCGCCGAACTGGTTGGCGAAGCCTTGCCAGTCGAAGGTGAGTTTATGCTCAGCGACCGCCGACAAGCCGCGGCGAAAGGCGTTCGACAGGCAAAAATCCGGCTGGTCGACGAAGCGCCAATATTCGTTTTCGGGATGCCAGTAGACCTGTTGCCGGATGCCGCGGGTGTTGGCGTATTCGAGGTGGGCGGCGAGGGTCTTCTCGACGTTAGAATCGGTCAGGTCGGCATGGGCCACGATCCCATGGGGAAATCCGTGCTGGTCGGCGAAGCCCTGCAGGTCTTTGGTCTCGTCGGCAGGCCGGGTGATATCGAAATTCGCCTGCACATGGACCGACTGGGTGACATTGTGGGACGCGCTGTCGGCGATGAAGGTCTCGATGAGGTATTCCTGCTTCATGCCCGACCAATCGTCGCCGAAAATCATCGGGCGCATCGGTGCATTCATCCACGGATAGTTGGCCTCGCAATCCCAGATGGTGTGGTGGTGAGAGTCGACAATGGGGCCTTCGTAAAGGGGCATGGAAACGTTTCCTTTTTAAATGCGAGCTTATTCGCCGAGCGCCTTGTTAATCTTGGGCATGACCTCGTTCGCCATCAACTCCATGGAGCGGCGGCTCAACGCCACATCGGCCCAGTCATGGCCGGTATACATCAGTGTTCCGAAGGGGCCGACCACTTCGCGAAATTCCAGAATTTGGTCGACGACGCTGTCGACGGTGCCGGCCAGCACCCCGGTATCGAGGGAATGCTGAACCGTTACCTCTGCGTCGGGCTGGTCGGGATAGGCTTTGAACAAATCCATGCGGCCTGCGCGTTCGATCTTGCGCATGATGTTCTTAAAGTAGAACCCGTACGGACCGTCCTCGCTCTTGGCGTATTTGCGGGCGGTGTCCTCGTCGTCGGCGACGAAAATGCTCTTGGCGATGCTCCACCGGGACGGGTCTTCCGGCTGGCCGATGTTACGCTGGCCCTCGAGGAACTTCGGCAAG
>JBLHHE010000381.1:0-3286 GCA_047616465.1 Alphaproteobacteria bacterium | reverse complement strand
CGACACATTGACGACCGAGGCCGTAAGCCTGGCGGCCAGCGGCAACCGGCGGATCATCGGCGCCTACGCGCTGATGCAAATGCTGCTGCCGTTCCTCGCCTTTGCAGCGGCGGCGGCGGTACCCGCCTGGATGTTCCGCCACCGGCGCGGTCTGCTGGTGAACCACTGATTTCGCACCGCTTGACAGTGGCCGCCACTGACGGGCCAACTGCGGCTACCGACAGACATAAAAAACCCCTGGAGAGACTTCGATGAAACTTTACGGCTATTGGCGCTCGCTCGCCGCCTATCGGGTGCGTATCGCCCTCAACCTCAAGGGCATTCCCTTCGATGTGGAATCGCTGGATTTGGTGAAGGGCGATCAGTTCAACGACGGCTACCGCAAGATCAACCCGCAGATGGTGGTGCCGGCGCTGGTCGATGGCGACACGGTGCTGACCCAGTCGATGGCGATCCTGGAATATCTCGAAGAACTTCACCCCGAGCCGGCGCTGTTGCCGGCCGATGCAGCGGGCCGCGCGCGGGTACGCTCGATTTCCCTGATCTCGGTGGCCGATACCCATCCGCTGGTCGTGCCGCGTGTCCGCAAATACATCACCCAGGATATGGGCCACAGCGAAGACGAACTTACCGCCTGGATCCACAACTGGATGACCAAGGGGCTGTCGGCGATCGAAGAGAATCTCGCCGATAATCCGGCGACCGGCGCCTATTGCCATGGCGACAGCCTCACCATGGCCGATCTGTGCGTGGTGCCCCAGTTCGGTGCCGCGCGTCTGTTCGGCGTCGATACCGACATCTACCCGACGACCACGCGCATCTTCGAGGCGTGCATGAAGGTGCCCGCCATATTCGACGCCCGCCCCCAGGTCCAGCCCGACTTCCCGGAAGAAATGAAGTGACCGAGCTCACCATCCCCTCGCGCAAGCTGACCCATGACGGCGTGCGCCGGCTGATCAATGCCGCTGTCGATAAGGCGAACGAGATGGGGGTGCCGGTGGGCATCGCCATCGCCGGCGACGGCGCGCGCATCGTCGGTTACCTGTTGATGGATGGCGCCCGCCCGCTGGCCCAGGAATCGGCCAGCGCCAAAGCAATGACGGCAGCCAGTCACCGCATGCCGACCCACAAAATCCCCTATGATGTGGGCATGGGGCTGTCGGTGACGACGCAAGGCAAAGTGGTCCCGCTGCGCGGCGGGCTGCCCATCGTGTTCGACGGCTATTGCGTCGGCGGTATCGGTTGCGGATCGGGAACCGGCGAAGAAGACGAGATTATCGGCCGCGCCGCACTGGCCGCCGTCGGCGCGGAAAACCCGGTGGACTAATCGCCCGACTAGCGCAGATCGAACAAGATGAATTCGGCGTCGTCGCCGCCGGTTGCCGCGACCTCGACCGACGCTTCCCCGGCGATCGCCGCGCCGTCGCCGGTGTTCAACGCCGTGCCGTTCACCGTCACCGCGCCGCGCGCCACCTGCACCCAGGCCCGCCGGCCTGACGCCAGTTGGTGGCGGACGGTGTCGCCGCCGCCCAGCACCGATGCGTAGAGCGCGACATCCTGATGGATGCGCAGCGAATCCTCTCGCCCGTCTGGCGAGATGATCAGCCGCAACTTGCCGCGCTTGTCTTCGGCGCTGAACAGCTTTTGCTCATAGCCCGGCTCGATACCGGCGCGCTCGGGAATAACCCAAATCTGGAAGAAATGCGCCGGCGCTTGGTCCGAGGCGTTGTACTCGCTGTGCATGATGCCGGTGCCGGCGCTCATGCGTTGCACCTCGCCTTCACCGATGACCATTTCGTTGCCCAGCGTGTCGCGATGCTGCAGCGCGCCTTCCAGCACATAGGAGATAATCTCCATGTCCTTATGGCCGTGGGTGCCGAAGCCTCCCGACGGCGCGATGGTGTCCTCGTTGATCACCCGCAGATCGCCCACGCCCATTTGATCGGGATCGTGATAGTCGGCGAAGGAAAAACTGTGGCGGCTCTTGAGCCAATCGAGTTCGGCGAGGCCGCGTTCCGCGCCGGGGCGTAGAGTAATCATGATCGTACCTTTCTAAATGCTGCGTCTTCAGAATTCGCGGCCGACGCGCGCATCGACGGAATACCGTCCGCCGCCGCGCAGAACGAAAGCAAGAGCGATGAGCCCCCAGAACAGCGGATACTCGTAGCCGCCGCCGGTCCAGAAAAAGCCGTTGCCCAAATGGACCTGGAAAACGGCGACTGCCATCAACACCGTAATCGCCAATGCCGCCGGCCGGGTCAACAGGCCTAGGGCGAGGAATAGGCCGCCGAGGAATTCGACGAGGCCGACCAGCACCGCCGCCAGCACCGCCGGCTCGATACCGATCTGGGCGAAAAACCCGGCCGTGCCGGAAATGCCGCCGCCGCCGAACAGGCCGAATAGCTTTTGCGCGCCATGGGGCATCAGAAGCAGGCCGGCGGTCACCCGGATTAGCGGTTCACCGAAAGCGCTTAAATTTTCGTAGACACCTGTTAGGGCGGGAATTATCGGTTGGGTTTGGGTCGTGTCGCTCATAACTAAATCTCCAAATTCAAAATGTTTATGGGGCCTCGATAGCGGCCATGACGGAGATATGGGCTGTATAATTTAGTTTATAATATTGCAAAAAAGAATAATATTGTCCCTAATTAGTGGATAATAGGAGAGTGATATGGATCGGCTCGGAGAAATGGAAATGTTCGCCGCCGTTGCGGAACAAGGCAGTTTCACCGCCGCCGCCCGCCATCTGGGCGTCTCCACCTCAGCCGTCAGTAAATATGTCATCGCGCTGGAAGGCCGGCTGGGGGTGCGCCTGCTCAACCGCACCACACGGCGGCTCAGCTTGACCGAGGCAGGGCGCGATTTCCTCGAATGGTGCGCGCGCATCGCCGCCGACGTTAGCGAGGCCGAGCACTCGGTCGCCAGCCTGCAGGCGGAGCCGCGCGGCGTGTTGCGTGTTAACGCGCCGATGTCGTTCGGGCAGCTTCATCTGGGACCGGTAGTGTCCGATTTTCTCGCTCGTTATCCCGACGTTCAGATCGACATGACGATGACCGACAGGCGGATCGACATCGTCGAAGAGGGCTACGATGTAGCGATCCGAATCGGCGCAATGCCCGATTCCAGCCTCGTTGCCCGCACCCTGGCGCCGTCGCGCCGTATCCTCTGTGGTGCGCCCGCCTATTTCACCCGGCATGGCGTGCCCCGAACACCCGAAGATTTGGCCGGTCACAACTGCCTCGGCCACGTGCCATTGCGCGGCGCCGAAGAATGGCGGTTTAGGGGT
>JBLHHE010000380.1:0-3288 GCA_047616465.1 Alphaproteobacteria bacterium | reverse complement strand
GGCGGGTCCATATGGATGTCATCGGGGTCAAGAAATTCGATGCCGCGGGTAAAGTCGTCGGCGAACGCATGCTTGTCGGTTTGTTTACATCGGCCGCCTACAGCCGCTCGCCGGTCAACATTCCACTGTTGCGCCAGAAGGTTGCGAATACGCTGACGCGCGCCGAATTTCCGCCGGCCAGCCACGACGCCAAAGCGCTGGCCCATATCCTCGAGAATTACCCCCGCGACGAGTTGTGGCAGATCGATGCTGATACGTTGTTTAACAATGCCATGGGTATTCTGCATTTGCAGGAGCGCCAGCACACGGCGTTGTTCGTGCGCGAAGACCCGTTCCAGCGTTACCTTTCGGCGCTGGTCTTCGTGCCACGTGACCGATACGACACCGGCCTGCGGCGCAAATTGGCGGCGATTCTTGAACAGCGGTTCAGCGGGTCGATGGTCGCATTCTTCCCGGAGTTCGGCACCGATTCGGTACTCGCACGAATCTTGTACATCATAAAAACCGGCCCGACGGGTATTCCCGCCTATCAGATCGACGATATCGAAGCGGCATTACTTGAGGCCACGCGCTCGTGGAGTGACCAGCTGCGCGATGCTCTCACCGCGACCAAGGGCGAGGGGGCCGGCTTGAGTTTGTTCGCGCGCTACGGCGATGCCTTCAGCTTGGGTTACCGCGAACGCCACACGCCCGAAGCGGCGGTTGCCGATATCGAGCATATCGACGAGGTTCGTTTGACCGGCGAACTTGGTTTGAACTTGTACCAGCGCGCTGGCGATGCCACCGACGCAATACACTTAAAGCTTTACCACGATGAGACTTCGTTGCCGTTGTCTGATGTATTGCCAATGTTGGAAAATATGGGCCTTAAGGTCGTTGGTGAGGAACCGTTCGAGATTTCTTACCGTTATGGCGAGGGCACCGGGGCTGTTTGGATTCATGATTTCAGCATGCGAACCCGTTCCGGCGCAGGCGTAGATCTCAAATTGGTACGTGAGAAGTTTCATCAAACCTTCGCCCGCGTCTTCGAGGGCGTGGTTGGCGATGACGGGTTCAATAAATTGGTTCTCGGCGCTGGTCTGGAATGGCGTGATGTCGTGATTTTGCGCGCCTACTGCAAGTTTTTGCTCCAGGCACGCATACCCTTCTCCCAGCCCTACATGGAAGAAACGCTGGCCAATAATACCGAGCTGGCCCACTTAATCGTCGAACTTTTTCACACCCGCTTACAACTTCACCCGAAAAGCAGCGCCAAAGCTGTGAAACGCAAGGCCGAAGGTTTGAGCCGCGACATTGCCGCCGCGCTCGAAAACGTATCGAACCTCGACGAAGATCGCATCATCCGCCGCTTCGCCAACGCCGTCGAGGCGACCATGCGAACCAACTATTACCAGACGGACGAGGCCGGCCAAGAGAAACCCTATCTGTCATTCAAGATAGATAGCCGGGCCATCGACGGCCTGCCGGAACCGCGGCCGCTGAAAGAGGTATTCGTCTATAGCCCGCGAATGGAAGGCTGCCATCTGCGCGGCGGAGATGTCGCGCGTGGTGGTATTCGCTGGTCCGACCGGCGCGAAGATTTCCGCACCGAAGTGCTGGGCCTGCAGAAAGCCCAGATGGTGAAAAATGCCGTCATCGTACCTGTTGGTTCCAAGGGCGGCTTTGTCTGTAAACAATTGCCGGCGCCAACCGGCGATGGGACCGCAGACCGCGAAGCGACCATGGCGGAAGTCATTGACTGCTATTCCACATTGATGGCCGGCATGCTGGATTTAACCGATAATCTCTCAGGCAGCGAGCTGGTTCCGCCGAAAGATGTGATGCGCTACGATGGCGACGACCCCTATCTTGTCGTGGCCGCCGACAAGGGTACCGCCACATTCTCCGATATCGCAAATGGTATCAGTGAGGATTACGGCTTCTGGCTTGGCGACGCTTATGCCTCGGGCGGCTCGGCCGGCTATGACCATAAGAAGATGGGCATCACCGCGCGGGGCGCGTGGGAGTCGGTCAAACGCCATTTCCGCGAAATTGGCCGCGACATTCAACGCGACGCCTTCACGGTCCTGGGTGTCGGCGATATGTCCGGCGATGTCTTCGGCAACGGGATGCTATTGTCCAAGCAGACGAAGCTCATCGGCGCCTTCAACCATCTGCATATATTCGTCGATCCCGATCCAGATCCGGCGAAAAGTCATGCCGAGCGCCGGCGGTTGTTTCGCCTGAAGCGCTCCAATTGGGCGGATTATGACGCCAAGCTCATTTCAAAAGGTGGCGGCATATTCGATCGCAAGGCCAAGTCGGTCAAAGTGACCGCTGAAATGAAGGCGTTATTCGAGATCGAGGGGGACGAGGTCACGCCGAACGAATTGATCCGCGCCATGCTCAAAAGCCAAGTGGATTTGTTGTGGTTTGGGGGTATCGGGACCTACATCAAGTCTTCGCGCGAGAGCCACGCCGATGCCGACGACCGCAGTAACGACGCCTTGCGGGTGAACGGCAAGGATCTGCGCTGCAAGGTGCTCGGCGAAGGGGCGAACATGGCGATAACCCAATACGGGCGCATCGAATATGCCCGTGCCGGCGGCCGCCTCAACACCGATTTCATCGACAACTCCGCAGGCGTCGATACGTCGGACCATGAGGTCAATATCAAGATCGTGCTCAACGATGCTGTGATGCGAGGTGAGCTCACGGTTGAACAGCGCAATGAGTTGCTCGAGGCGATGACCGATGATGTGGGGCGTCTGGTACTCAACGATAATTATCTGCAAACCCAGGCCATAACAGTGGCCGAGGCCAAGGCGCCGGAGTTACTCGACGCCCAATGGCATTTCATGCGGTCCCTCGAACGGCGGGGCCTGCTGGACCGGCCGATCGAATTCCTGCCCAACGATGAAGAGATTGCCGACCGTCTGAGCGACGGCGAGGGGCTGACACGACCGGAATATGCAGTAACGTTTGCCTATTCGAAGCTGGCTCTCTATGGCGATTTACTACCCACCGATGTGCCCGACGACCCCTATCTCGTTGGCGATTTGGCGCGCTATTTCCCGGAGCTAATTCGCGAAAAATTCGCCGACCATATTAGCCGCCATCGTTTGCGGCGCGAGATTGTCGCGACCTATGTCACGAATTCTCTGGTCAATCGGGTCGGCGCCACTTTTGTACACCATCTGGAAGAGCTGACCGCGGCCGGCCCGGCCGATATTGCCCGCGCCTATGTGGTGGCGCGCGATGCGTTTCAGCTACGCCCGATCTGGCGGGCCATCGAGACGCTCGACAATA
>JBLHHE010000379.1:0-3295 GCA_047616465.1 Alphaproteobacteria bacterium | reverse complement strand
TTTTTCGCGGTGATCGAAAACGATCTGCGCCGGGTGTTGGCCTACAGCCTTAATAATCAGCTCGGTTTTATGGTGGTCGGCGTCGGCATCGGTACCGAGTTGGCGCTCAACGGCGCCGCCGCGCACGCGTTCAGCCACATCATCTACAAGTCGCTGTTATTCATGTCGGTTGGCGCGGTCATGCATCGCACCGGTACCTCATTGGGCAGTCAGCTAGGCGGGCTCTATAAGTCGATGCCGTTTACTACCGGATTCTGCATCGTCGGGGCGGCCTCGATCTCGGCGTTCCCCCTCTTCAGCGGGTTCATCAGCAAGTCGATGATTCTGTCGGCCGCCTCCCATGAAGGCTATAATTTTGTCTGGCTGGTATTGCTATTCGCCTCGGCCGGCGTGTTCCACCATTCCGGCATCAAGATACCGTTCTTTGCCTTCTTTGCTCATGATTCAGGCAAGCGGGTGAAAGAAGCACCGATGAACATGCTGATCGCCATGGCGATTGCGGCTGCCTTGTGTATCGGTATCGGCGTTTTTCCGTCGATGCTCTACAACATACTGCCGTTCCCGGTGGACTTTGTTCCCTATACGGAATCTCATGTCTTATCGCAGCTGCAGCTTCTGTTGTTCTCCGCATTGGCATTCACGGTTCTCATACGCACCGGTATTTATCCGCCAGAGATGCGCTCGACAGTTCTCGACACCGACTGGTTCTACCGGCGGCTGGCGCGCTCGGTGGTGCAGAAGGGCTATGCGCTCGGCAGCGGGTCGTACGGGCGCTTTCGCGCCATCGCGACGCGGCGCGCCGAGCGTTTCATTATTCAGCTCTATCGCCATCACGGCCCGCACGGCGTTTTGGCGCGAACCTGGCCGACCGGCAGCATGGTGTTGTGGGTGGCGATCCTGTTGGCCGGTTACCTGTTTCTCTACTTCATCTGATCGGCCGTCTGCGGCGCATGAAGGGGGTCGGTCTGGTCGAACGACGCGCCTACCAGGCCAATCCGCAACGTTTCGAGTACCTCTTGACGGATCGGGGAGAGGCGCTGTTGCCGGTGCTGCAGGAAATGTGCCGTTGGGCCAACAAATATGTCCGCGACACCTGGATTCCGCCGGAAAGTTTCATGCAGCCGTTGGATTGAGGCGCGGGTGGGTCAACCCTCTCCCCACGAGAGAGGGTGGTCCGCGAAGCGGACCGGGTGAGGGGACAAACCGAGCGCAAAGCTTTCGGCAGCCTTGCAGTTCGATAAGTTATTTTCCCTTACCCCAACCCCTCTCCCGTAGGGAGAG
Source organism: Alphaproteobacteria bacterium (assembly GCA_047616465.1). GTDB lineage: Bacteria > Pseudomonadota > Alphaproteobacteria > UBA6615 > UBA6615 > JABDJY01. The sequence continues at coordinate 2,014 of JBLHHE010000379.1, read as the reverse complement.
GGACTTTGCAACTCTGAGCTCTCTGAGGTTTATCTGTCTTCGCCGCTGGCTTTTGCCGCCGGATAGGCTAAATCCTTGCCTGATAGCCTGCGGACGGGCAAAAGGATTTTCATGCGGACCATGGGCGATACGGACAGGCCATCGATGCCGGGGCACGAGCGGCGTGCGCTGCGCGCGTTGTTGCCCTATCTGTGGCCCGACGGCCAATGGGAGCTGAAGGCGCGGGTTCTCGTTGCCATGGTGCTGTTGATCGCGGCGAAAGTGGCGACGGTCGCCGTACCGTGGGTTTTCGGCCAGGCGGTCGATATTCTCGACCAGCCGGCGGGAGCCACCGCTATCGCCGTGCCGCTGGCGCTGTTGATCGGTTACGGACTGCTGCGGGTGGGCCAGCAGGCGTTCGCCGAATTGCGCGATTTCGTTTTCGCCAGGGTTGGTCAACGGGCGATCCGTAATATTGCTCTGATGATCTTCCGCCATCTGCACGCGTTGTCGTTGCGATTCCATCTCGACCGCCAGACCGGGGGCCTCAGCCGGGCCATCGAGCGCGGTATCAAGGGCATCGATTTCCTGCTGCGCTTTATGCTGTTCAATATTCTGCCGACCCTGGTGGAGATCACCCTTGTCTGCGGCATCTTGTGGTCGCTGTTCGGCTACATCTTCAGCGTTATTACCCTGATCACCGTCGGTATCTACATCACCTTCACGCTGCTGTTCACCGAGTGGCGGCTGAAATACCGCCGGGCAATGAACGAGAGCGACAGCGAGGCCAACACCAAGGCCATCGACAGTCTGCTCAACTTCGAGACGGTCAAATATTTCGGCAATGAGGAGCATGAGGCGCAGCGCTACGACGCGTCGATGAAGCGCTACGAAACGGCCGCCGTCAAAAGCCTCACCACCCTGTCGCTGTTGAATGTGGGGCAGGGTGTCATCATCGCGTTGGGGCTGACGCTTTTGCTCGTGCTGAGCGGTTTCCGGGTCGCTGACGGGTCGATGTCGATTGGCGAGTTTACCGCCGTCAATTTGTACATGATGCAGCTTTTTCAGCCGCTTAATTTTCTCGGTTTCGTCTATCGCGAGATCCGCCAGTCGCTGGTCGACATGGAGAACATGTTCGGGCTGCTCGATGTGGGGCGGGAAATCGCTGACGCCCCCGACGCCAAGCCGCTGGCGGTCGCTGACGGCGTGGTGCGCTTCGAGGATGTTTCGTTCGCCTACGATCAACGCCGTCCGATCCTGCGCGGGCTCAGCTTCGAGGTTCCCGCCGGCCATAAGGTCGCCATCGTCGGCGCCTCGGGGGCCGGCAAGTCGACGATCTCGCGCCTGCTGTTCCGGTTCTACGATATCGACGAGGGCCGCATTACCATCGACGGGCAGGACATTCGCCACGTCACCCAGGCCAGCCTGCGCGCGGCCATCGGCATCGTCCCCCAGGATACGGTGCTGTTTAACGACACGGTTTTCTACAATGTCCAATATGGCCGGCCCAGCGCCACGCCGTCGGAAGTCGAGGATGCGGCGCGGATGGCGCAGATCCACGATTTCGTTATGAGCCTGCCCGACGGCTACAACGCGCAGGTCGGCGAGCGCGGGCTGAAACTGTCAGGCGGCGAAAAGCAGCGCGTGGCGATTGCCCGCACAATTCTCAAACAGCCGCAGATATTGCTGTTCGACGAGGCAACATCGGCGCTCGATACCCATACCGAGCGGGAAATACAGAAATCGCTCGACGATGTGTCGACCAACCGCACCACTTTGGTGATCGCCCACCGGCTCTCGACCGTGGTCAATGCCGACGAAATTATAGTGCTCGATGAGGGCCGCATCATCGAGCGCGGCCGCCACAGCGATTTGCTGACCCAGGGCGGCGCGTATGCTGCCCTATGGACGCGCCAACAAGAAGCGGCGCGGCGCGGTGAAGACGATGTGGTGGATGAAGACATCAGCCTCGACCTCGTCGCACCGGCGCCAGCGAAGTAGCCAAAATTCATCTTTTCAGGGGTCACCCCCACCC
>JBLHHE010000378.1:0-3298 GCA_047616465.1 Alphaproteobacteria bacterium | reverse complement strand
ATATTTCCATGTCGACCCCGACTGCATGACCGGGGGTTACATCGACATGGAAAAGCTCCGCCCGATGGGACGCTTAAACGGTCACTTTTACGCACCCCTGGGTGAAATTCTCGAGCGCGAGTTCGTCGACGGCCAACCGCGCTAGTAAGGCGTGACCTCCTGCTGACCCAGGGAATTGATCAGCACATGTTCGCTGGGCGCTGGTTTATCGTTCACCCGGTCGAGGCACCAATCGGCGAGCATGGAATACCAGTTCTCGCCGAGATAGGACGCCGCACCGCCGCCGATGGCGTGACGCTCGCCCTCATAATAGACCAGCTTCTTGGACACGTTTAGTTTACTGACCACATCGTCTGTGCATTCGATGGGGCTTAGCTCTTCGTCCTGTCCCCCCTGGATCAGCACCGGACACTTGATCTGGTCGAGGATCGGGTTGAGCGAGAACTCGCTGATAAATTCATCGAATTCTTCTTCATTGTCGTGATTGCTCATGAACATGAAACGCAATTTGAACGACGGCGCCGCCATATTGAAGATGGTGTAACAGCCGGGCTCGTGACACACGAAGCTGACCGCCGCGCCCTTCACCTTATCGCCCAACTGGGCGGCCGCCTGCAGGCCGAAGAACGAGCCGAAGCTAATACCGAAAATCACCAGCCGGTCCTTGTCGATGGCTGGATGCTGGATCAGCCAGTCATAGACGGCTTGGGCGGCATCCATGTGGTTGTCCTTGGTGACATAGACGCCGTTTACCGGGCATTCGCCCTGACCGGGACCGTCATAGACAAAACTCGCCATGCCCCGTTCGAGCATCTTGTCGCCATACATCGAGCACATGATCTCCTTCGAGCCGTCCATGCCGTCGATGCCGATGGCGCAGGCAAATTTTTCGCCATCCTTGGGGGCATGGGGCAGGGCGAGGAAACCCGGTAATACGCCATCGCCGAAGGGGATCTCGACCCGCTCGATCGGCCGCGGGGCGTATTCGATATACTTGTCGTAGCAATCGACCATATGCTGGTTGTATTCAATGTGCAGATCGCTGGCCTCGAAGATCGGCCAGCGCGCGGCAGAATAGAGCAGGGACGCAATAAAGTAGCTTTCGCGCGCCGAGACGAACCGCTCCTGTTCCTCGAACGACCTGGCCTTAACCTCGCGCCGCCGCGCCGCACCGGCGAATTCGCGGTGCATATCGTTGAATTTCTTGGTGCGCATGCCGACAGTGCGAAAATCGCCAACCGCGTCGGGCCCGCACGGAAACATAGTGTAGCCCAGGCGCGGCTGGTCCCACTCCATGCCGACACTTGAGATGATAGCGTCGAGGATCCAGCGCTGCTCGGCCCAGCGTTTCATTTTCTGTTCGGTGAATGCTCGCATCATGGTGGTATCTCCCCGATTAATCGCGTTGATTGTTGTTGTTTGTAGCGTCGGATAACAAAGCACACGGGGCCGAGCGTGTCAGGCCATTATGCGACCTCTTGTTCGCAGTCTGGCCATTACCCTGCTAACATTGCACCGCCAATCAGGTCTCGGTGAGGAGAAACGAAATGCGTGTCCCCGCGGCAGTACGCCACCAAGAAATGAACCCGGCCAAGTTGCCCGGGTTGTTTTTGAAGCAGTTCGTCTTGTCAAAGGTAAGCCAGGGCGAAACCATGGTGCTGCTGAGCGACATGACGACCCGGCCCGAATATGTCGAGGCGGCGTTTGCGGCTGCCGAAGATTTGGGCGCTAACGCCTACGAGCTGCGGGTCAATATGGTGCCGTCCTGGACCAAGGTCGGGATCGATACGATCGGCCGCACCAAGGGCGTCAAAGATGCGCTGATCGCGGCCGATATCGTGGTCGCCCTGCATATCCCGCTATTCACCAGCTGGTTGCGCGAAGTGATGAGCACCGGCACCCGGTTTCTGATGATCATCGACGCGCCCGACGATCTGGAAACGCTACTGGCCCCCAAGGGACTGAAGGAAGCGGTGAAGCACGCCCATGACCGTTTGGCGGCGACCAAGGAAATTCGTGTTGTCAGCGATGCCGGAACCGATTTGACCTATAGCTGCGGCGAATATCCGGTGATGAGCCAGTGGGGGTATTCCGATGAGCCGGGCCATTTCGACCATTGGGGTGTCGGCCACACCCACACCTTTCCCAACGAAGGCAGCGCCAACGGCACCGTGGTGATGAGCCCGGGCGATATCGTCATTTTGCCTTATTGCCGTTACGTGCATGACGAGGTGCGCCTGGAAATTCGGGACGGCTTCATCCGCAACATCGAAGGCGGCCTCGACGCCAAGCTGATGACCGACTGGCTGGACGACAACAAAGTTTCCGACGACGATCTCGACCCCTATGCCGTGTCGCATCTGGGCTGGGGAATGAACCCGCAGGCGCGCTGGTACAATATTGCACTCAATGGCGACGACCCGGAACGGGCCCACGCCGCCGCTCGGGTCTTCCCCGGAAATTTCCTATTCTCGACCGGCCCCAATACCCAAGGCGGCGGCACGCGTAATACCAAGGGGCATTACGACGTGCCCATGCGCGATTGCTCGGTTATCCTCGATAACGACGTCATCATTGATAAGGGACGCATCGTCGATGAAGCGATGATCGTTGAAAGGGAGGCCCGATAGATGGCCCTACGAAGTATCGACAGCTATCCGCCGCAAGAGCCGTTTTCGGACATCGGCATCAAATACAATGTTGAAGTTCAGAAATTGAGCGCGGGTATCGACGGCGAGAACTTCGCCTATGGCGACGACCCCTATCAGGAACTCGCGGTGTTCGCACCGGATAACCCGAACGGAACGGTGCTCGCTTTCATGCATGGCGGTGGTTGGGTCAATGGCTACAAGGAGTGGGTAGCCTTCATGGCGCCGGCGCTCAACGCGGCCGGCATAACATTCGTCAGCATTGGCTATCGGTTGGCGCCAGAGTTCACATGGCCGACCGGGGCCAACGATGTGGCGACGGCGCTCAAATGGATCCACGGTGATATTGCCTCCCATGGCGGCGACCCCTCGCGCGTGTTCATCAGTGGCCATTCCGCCGGCGGTCATTACGCGACCTGGATGGCGGTCCGCGACGACTGGCAAGACGCGGCCGGCGTTCCAGCGGACTTCATTCGCGGCGCATTACCCCTATCGGGTGTTTATGATTTCACACCCGGCAATGGCATGGCCATGCACCCGCGGTTTCTCGCTGAGGATGGTTCTAACGACAGGGATGCCAGTCCGCTCTTTACGATCGCTCGAACCCCACCCTTTTATATGTGTTGGGGTGATAACGATTTGCAGCCCAT